>JBEDFH010000149.1:0-3545 GCA_041175265.1 Pseudomonadota bacterium
CAACCTGAGACAAAGGGATTCCTAGAGACTTGCCGATGTTAATGATATCCGAGTGACGGTTTGAGGGTGCTGTAAAACATAGCTCGTAGTCGTCTCCGCCCGTGAGTGCAAAGCTTTGTATAGTTTCGATGCTCAGGTGCTCAGCGGCTGATTCAAAGTGTGGGATTTTTGACCAATCTATCGTTGCACCTAGTTTTGAGCTGTCCAGAATATGACCAAGGTCTGCAAGCAGGCCGTCTGATAGATCAATTGCGCTGTTGGCAATTCCACGGAGTGCTAATCCTAGGCTTATTCTTGGTTGTGGATGCTGCAGCTTTTCTAGTAAGGATTGATCGCTGGGCTTTTTTGGGTCTAAGCTGTTTTGCTGAGTTTTATGCACAGCAAGCGCAGCAGCACCTAATGAACCAGACACCCAAACTTCATCGGCTACTTTTGCTCCGTCGCGTCTTAGTGCTTTTTCATTTGGAATTTCTCCCATGATTTGCACGCTGATATTGAGTGGCCCACGTGTGGTATCTCCACCAATAAGACTTACGTCAAAGGCGTCAGCACAAGCAAAAAAACCTCGTGAAAATTCACTTAACCAGTCTTTATCTGTATTGGGAATTGCAATTGCTAAAGTTGCCCATTTGGGGCTTGCTCCCATCGCCGCCATGTCTGAAATATTGACCGCAAGTGATTTCCAGCCAATAAAGTAGGGCGGACAGTCATTGAAAAAGTGAGTGCCTGCTACTGACATATCGGTTGATATTGCAAGTTGATGCCCTGGACTAACGCTCACAAGTGCAGCATCGTCACCTGCACCTAAGTCTGCATTTTTGCTTGGGCGCGTAAAGTACTCTTTGATTAAATTAAATTCAGACATTGTTTTTATTTAGGCTTGCTTGCGGACTTGGGTCTAAATGCTTGAACGAATTTTGGGTCCGTTTCAATGAATGGGGCTCCAATTAAATCTAAGCAATAAGGGACGGCGGCAAAAATCCCATGCACTTTGATATTGCCGGCCTCATCTTTTAAGCCCTCTAGAGTTTGTGCAATCGCTTTAGGTTGGCCTGGTAGGTTGATAATGAGGGCCTGTTTCCTGATTACGGCGACTTGTCTTGACAATATTGCGGTCGGTACAAAATTTAAACTGATTTGACGCATTTGTTCACCAAATCCAGGCATTTCTTTGTCGGCGACTGCTATTGTTGCTTCAGGCGTTACATCTCTAAGCGAAGGGCCTGTGCCTCCAGTCGTTAATACTAGGTTGCATCCTTCATCATCAATTAATGTTTTTAATGTAGTTTCAATCACATCTTGCTCATCTGGGATAAGGTGCGTTAAAGCAGTCCATGGGGTGGTAAGCGTCTGTTTGAGCCAAGCTTCTAGATGAGGCAAGCCTAAGTCCTGATAAACACCTGTTGAGGCTCTATCGCTAATTGAAACAAGGCCGATTTTAATAGTTTGTGCTGTCATTGAATTATTATGTGATGAATGATGTCTACGAAATGAATCATTTAATTGTTAAAGTGCCCGCTGAATTCTTAATAGTTCAGTCCTTGAAAGGAAAGAAAATGCATGTTGTTATTGTAATGCTTATTGCTTTTGTGATGTCTGCTTTTACTTTGCTGGCCGGTGCAGCTGATACACATGCCGAAGAGACCATAAAATCACAAACCAAGACAGCTGAAGGTGTTTTGTTGGAGAATCAAAATCTCTTTTCAAACGCTTACACACCAAGCAAACCTACTAATGCAAAAAAAATGCAAACGACTGAGCCACCTAAGGTTTTAGCAGGTAAAGATCAAATAGCTGATTATCAGCGTATGCAAGAACTTGGTTATGAATTGCTGGGCTATTCAAGTTTTAAGGCGGGGCAAGTGCCACCTGAAGATGTTTTGCCTCAAGCGCAAAAAGTAAAGGCGCATACAGTGTTGGTGTATACGGAAAAAATGGGCGGAACACCTGCGAGTGTAAAAATACAGAATATAAGAGAAGCTAAAAAAACAGGTCAAGCGACGCCAGAGCAGGGACAGACTTACAGTTACTTTGCTTCATTTTGGGCCAAGTTAACGCCTCCCAGATTTGGTGCGCATATTAAGGTTCCTGAAGAAGGGGATAAGGATCTTGGTTTAACGGTGATGGTGGTGATCGAGGGTTCGCCAGCTGAGCAAGCAGGCTTGCAAAAGGATGATGTTTTATTACGCATTGGCGATATTGAGACTAACTCTATTGAAGCTTTATCAGCTGCAGTTAAGCAATATGCAGGTAAAGCAGTAAAAGTTGTTTACACTCGCAACAGGCAATGGACAGAAGCGGACGTTAGTCTAAATCAGTAAATTCGATATCTTCACCCTGGTTTGTTTCGCCTGTAATTTCACGCAGCAGCTTGAACAATTCTCGACTGCTTTTAGGTGGCTTGTTGGATGAAGCTTCACGGCGAGCATTGCGAATGAGTGTGCGAATTTGTTGGCTATCCACATTGGGATACATGCCCATGAATTCTGATAGCGCATTTTCATCAGCGATTAAACGGGTACGCCAGTTTTCGAGTTGGTGAAAATAAGCATTTTCAGCAGTATTTTTGCCTTCCCATTTTTGCATTTGTTCAACAATAGGCGTCACATCGATGTCGCGCATTAAGCTGCCGATATACTGCTTTTGACGACGAATGGCGCCATTGGCAGTGATGCGTTTCGCTTGTGCTAATTTACTCGCGGGAAGGGCAACTAATTTAACGCCGATTTCTTGCTGGGCATCTGCCTCGGCTTTTAATTTGGTTTTGCTGATAGGCTCGATTAAATCCTCTTCGGCCGCTTGTGAATGTGTCTTCTTAGGTTTCATAGTGCGATATGATAGCAGTTTTTAGATTTTCCTCTGAGAGAACGGTATAAAACCTTATGAGTGAGCCTCGTTTTACCTATTCATTAGCTGAGTTGCAGCAAATGAGCGAAAGTGTTTTGCAACTTGCAAAAACGGCTGGGGCAAGTGCTGCCGAGGCTGAAGTCAGTCTAGGCTTTGGTCAGAATGTTTCAGTGCGGATGAATGAAACGGAAACGATAGAATACAATCGTGATAAAGGCGTTTCAGTGACTGTATATTTTGGTCAACAAAAAGGCCATGCAAGTACCTCTGATTTATCTCCACAGGCTTTACAGGATACGGTAGCAGCTGCCTGTAATATCGCACGCTACACTGCGCAAGATGAATTCTGTGGCTTGGCTGATTCAGCCTTGATGGCAAAGGATATTCCTGATTTGGATCTACATCATCCTTGGGATTTGACTGTTGATCAGGCGATTCAATTAGCGCAAGAGTGTGAGTCCGTTGCACGGGCTGTTGATTCGCGCATTACTAATTCTGAAGGCGCTTCGGTTTCGACCTATGAGGGTATGTTCGCTTATGCTAATTCCAATGGATTTAATGGTGGTTACGCCAGTTCTCGACATGGCTTGAGCTGCTCAGTGATTGCCGATGATGGCGATGACAATATGCAGCGAGACTATTGGTATACCTCCGCACGTGCACCAGAAGACCTCGAAAGTGCAGCTTATGTTGGTCGT
>JBEDFH010000150.1:0-2679 GCA_041175265.1 Pseudomonadota bacterium
GTTACTAGACGGTTTTAAAAAGCCAAATTAAGTTTTAGTGATTTTGATCTTATGAATATATTTTGGGTTTAATAAAAAAGCCGCCTATTGGCGGCTTTTTTATTAGCAAACGTTACTTAGAACTTAAAGGTTAGCCCTACATTTACAGAGCGCCCCATTGCTGGAACGAGCGTGCCATGAAGTGGGGCAGTGTTGTTCGATGACATTGTCGCGCCTTGACCAAGATAAGCGCCACCAAGTGGATGGACGTAGTGCTTATCAAAGACGTTTTCAATGCCAAAGTCAAAACGTACTTTCGTCCAGTCATAGCTGCTATATAAATTCACAATGCTATAGCCTGAGGTTTCTAGCTCTTTACGAACTGCTTGGACGTTATCTTTAGCGCTGACCATCTTAAGTTCCGCGACATTGGTCCAGCCACCTAAACGCTGCTCTAAAGCAAACTTAGCGTTCAGCGGCATGATGTTATAAAGATCATCGCCGGTGTCTTTATTTTTACCGCGGACATAATTCACGACACCCATCGCACGGAAGTTACCAAGATTGGATAGGCCGCCTAGTAGGATATTGCTGGAAATATCGGCGCCATATAAACGTGCTGTTTGGTTCTCTAGACTTAGGTTTGTAAAACCGTCGGTTCTGGCTGGGCCAAAAGCAATAGCATCAATATAATTATCTACATAGGAATAGTAGGGTGAAACTCGAAGATTCCATTTTTCATGTTGAGCATCATGCCATTCGCCACTTAAGCTGAAGGTGTGTGCAGTTTCTGGTTTTAAGTCGAGATTGCCAACATAACCATTACCATCACCTACCCAGTTGTTCATGTTCATCACCATACTGTTGGTATTTGACCATGTGTAACGTTCATAAAGGTTAGGGGAGCGATTCTTAATTGAGTAGCCTGCTTCAAAAATCTTGGTTTCATCAGGCGTAAATCTAGCAAGCGCAGTCATATCTAAATTGTGATCAGTTTTAGTGTGACTTTTGTTGTTGAACAAATTTGCTGCTGTACTATAGTTACTCATCATGGTTGTGCTATAGCCATGAACATCGTCTGAGTCCATTTTAACAGTGCTATGACGCAAGCCGACTTGACTCATCCATTCTTTACTCCATTTTGCGTCCCATTCTGTGAATACATCATAACGGTCGCGTTGGCCATTATTGATGTTTTGAAAAGCGTTAGGTCCTGCCATCATGCTAGAGTTTGCAACTGGATTCCACCAGTCATCTAAACGATATTTTTGAATTTCCGCACCTAGTTTTAGACTATCCCTCTCATTTAAAATGATATCGGCTTTTAGTGAAGCACCAGTATTTCTTCCTTTTGTATCCATTGGCATGCCGGCAACGTTGTAGTTAGCAGGTCCCATCATTACTGAGTTGTACCAATATTGTTTATCTTTACCAAAATCCATACTGTGGCGCGTGCGTTCATGATAGAGATTCGCTTGTAAATTACCCCAGTCGTATTGCCCGGTGTATTTAAGGTTGTATTGCTGACTGTTATTGTCTGTCATGTCCATACGTTGGTTGGCAAAACCTTGGTAAGGAATATTTTGCACACCTACTTTAAATTCAAATAAATGGTTGTCGTTTTTTAGTGCGAATGCCATTGCGTGATTTTCAGCTTTATATGCAGTAGAGCCTACTTCATCTGCTGAAAGTGAGCCACGACCCCAGGCCGCTTGGCCAGCAGGTTTAAAGTTGCCCCCAGCTTTGTAGTTATTAGCCTCAACAGTTGATCCTGTGTAGCGTGCTGAGAAATTCTCGCTTGCAATCGTCGCTGAGAAATTGGCACCGCGTGCGTCATTATTGCTGCGATAAAAAGTACCAATCTGACCCTCGTGTAAGAGACCTTCACCTGCCTTGGCAAATTTTGGAGGTGCTGATTCAACTTTAATTGTGCCGCCGATACTATCGCCACCAATGCTGACTGGCGTGACGCCAGCATAAACTTTAATGCTGCCGACATTAGCTGGGTCAATATAAGAAAGCGGTGTGTTCATATGGTTAGCACAAGCTGAAATAAGATCCATGCCATCTACTTTGATGCGAATACGATCATCTGCAAAACCTCGAATCACAGGCATGCTAGATACGCCGCCAGCTTGATATAAGCTAACACCAGGTTCGCCGTCTATTAGCTTGGCAGTGTCATTGGTATGCGTGCGTAATTGGATTAATTTTTTCTCATTAATTTCAGATGTTGTTGCAGCAGGAAGTGGGTTGATTTTGTCTTCTTTAACCAATACCTCTGGGGTGATAATTTTGTGTATTCCATCGTGTGCAAATGCTTGTTGTGCAAATGCTAAAGCGATGCATAGAGGAATCGTTTTGATTGCTATTTTTTTTGGTTTTTTTTGCATTTAAATCTCACTAATCTAATTCCAACGTGCGCGTCAATTTCAAGCGATGACGAGCCATTAAGTGGTGATATTCACCAATGTTTGTTTGGCTTAGATAAGTGCGGGAGGGGCTTGCGGAGGATGTGAGGATTGGAAGTGTGCTTGTAAAACTGGAGACTCATATTCAATAAAGAATTTTGAGTTGGAAGAAATCAGAGTTGAATCTAATAGGCTATCAAAAGCCGGAAGATAAGATTTATCAGTCGCTAGTGTGCAATACGAGCAGTGATTAAGATCGATGCCGGTTTTTTGATCTTGAGAGTTTGCG
>JBEDFH010000151.1:0-2663 GCA_041175265.1 Pseudomonadota bacterium
TTCTTATCTCAATGTGCGTCCAAACATTTGTAAGGCTAATTGATAGCCAGTTGCTGCTAATTGAGGATCGTAACGATCTCCTTCGTCACGCATGAAAGCGTGTTGGCCATTGAATTCATGCCATGTAAATTTAAGATCGGTTGCATTCAGTTTGTTGTAAACATCCACGCGGCCAGCTGTTGGAATGTGTGGGTCTTGTTTACCCCAAATCATCAGGAGCTCACCTTTGATTTTGTCTAAATTCTCCATGCTGTGTTGACCAGGTTTATTTGGAATGACTTGTGTGTGGAGATCAGTAGCGTAGAAGCATGCAGTTGATTTTACTTCAGGTTGAAGCGCTGCACGGAAAGCTAAGTGGCCGCCGATACAAAAGCCCATCGCACCAATGTCGCCAGTGCACCAAGCTTGTTTCTTTACAAATTCAATCATGGCTTGATTGTCTGTGTCGTAGCCTTGAACATCTTTTGCGGCTTTGTCGGCATTACCTTTATCGCGACCCGCATCGTCGTAGCCAAGCACTGTGCCGATTGGATTGAGTTCATGAAACACCTCAGGCACTAAGACTGCATAACCGTGGCCAGCCATAAAGCGAGCAGCACGTTCAATCGGGCCTGTTTGTTGGAAAATTTCAGAGTAAAACAAAATTGCTGGATAGCGACCTTCACCAGCAGGACGGTGCACGTAAGTGCGCATCACGCCAGTAGGGGTTGGTAAATCAACAATATGACTTTGAATATTCACAACGAGCTCCTCAGCAACTTGATTGGTGCGTAATGGTTTACGCTAATTTAAATTAGCCCTAATTCTACAATATTTCAGCGCATGCCTCATCTCGAAAATGCCCTATTGCAGTAAATGAATATTGGCGCTTAAGGTATAATTCCAGCATGCTAGAAACAATCACATTCATCATTGCCTTACTTTGCCTTGCACTGTTGCTTTGGCTATTACGCCAGCTGAGTCACAGGCAAGATCAGGCTATATTGCCAGCACTCGATGAAAAACATAGAGCGATGTTGCTCGATTTGAACGATGGCCTCAACAAATTGGGTGATCGATTAAACGCAGCCTCTAATGAATCCGGTGAAAGGTTACGTGTGGCTGTTGCCTTGGAGTTAGCGCAAACCCGTGAAGCTATGCAAGCCTTGCAGCTAGCCCAAACAACGAGTCTTGCGCAAACCCGTGAAACAGTTTTAGAAAAACTACACATCACCTTGGCCGAGCAGGGCAAAGCTGAGCAAGAATTGATACAGGCCACCATGCGTAATGCGACCTTGCAATTGACTGCCACCATTGAGGGTTTAAGTAAGGTCGTTGATGCGCGTTTAGAAGAAATTAGCGGTAAGGTTTCTGAACGTTTAGATGAAGGCTTCAAGAAAACCAATGATACGTTTGTGCGCGTGATGGAGCGATTGGCGACCATTGATAAGGCGCAAGAGAAGATTGATGGCTTAACCAGTAATGTCGTGAGTTTGCAGGCTTTATTAGGTGATAAGCGTTCGCGTGGTGCTTTCGGTGAAGTGCAGCTGGAGGCACTCGTACGTAACGTGATGCCAAATGATGCCTATGCGATGCAATATGTATTGCCGAATGGAACGCGTGTGGATTGCGCGTTATTTTTGCCTGAGCCTACCGGCATGGTCGCCGTGGATTCTAAGTTTCCGCTCGAGAATTACCATCGCATGTATGAAATTGGCATTAATGAGGCTGATAAGCTCTCAGCGCAGCGTCAATTTAAAGCAGATATTAAAAAGCACGTCGATGATATTGCTAGCAAATACATTATTGCTGATGTCACTTCTGATGGCGCAGTGATGTTTATTCCTGCAGAAGCCGTATTTGCTGAGATTCATGCTTACCATCCAGATTTGGTTGATTACGCCATGGCTAAGCGTGTGTGGGTTGTTTCTCCAACGACATTGATGGCAGTACTCAATACAGCACGTGCCGTATTAAAAGATGTAGAAACCCGTAAGCAAGTACATATCATCAAAGATGAGCTTGGTAAATTGGGTAAAGAGTTTGGCCGTTTTGATACACGCATGAAAAAGCTGGCTGATCACATTCGTCAGGCACATGAAGATGCGCAAGACGTTCAAACCACTAGCCAAAAGATTTCACGCAGATTCTCACAAATTGAACGTGTTGAGCTGGCGGGCGAGGCTGAGACATTAGCATTACCCATGGACGAGCTGGATGATTTGACTAATACAATGGCAAGCAATCCAGTAGCGCAATTAGGAGAAGATCATGACTGAAGAAATGGGTGCGAGTGAGAGCGTTGTGATTATGTTGGTTCAGCAATATGCGGCTAAATTTGGAATCACTTTTAGCTCTAGCTTGATGAACGACGAGAAGCATAAACAAAAGCTTATTCAGCTGATGGGCCAGGCCATTAGTGGCAAACGTGGCGCAGTGACAGACTCTGATGTACTGGGTGAGGATGAAGTAGACTAAACATGAGCTTGATTAAAGTATTTTATTTTGCGCGATTAAAAGAGTCGCTTAATTACTCAACTGAAGAGATTGAGTTGCCATCTGATGTTGAAACGATTGCTGAATTAAAGGTTTTGTTGGCGCAACGTGGTGAAACTTGGGCTCAGTTATTTTCGGATAAACAAACGGTACGCGCAGCGATTAATCATGCATTGGTGGATAACGAT
>JBEDFH010000152.1:0-2650 GCA_041175265.1 Pseudomonadota bacterium
ATACTGTTCTAAGAAGCGTGCAATACGCGTAATCGCTTCTGTTAAATCATCCACGTTTGGTAAAAATACGACGCGGAAATGATCAGGTGTTTTCCAATTAAAACCGCTACCTTGCACCAACAAGACTTTTTCTTCTAACAACAAGTCCAAAATAAATTGCTGATCATCTTCAATGGGATACATATCAGGATCAAGTTTAGGGAACAAATACATCGCGGCAGCTGGTTTATAACAAGTGACACCAGGAATTGCTGTGAGCATCTCGTAAGCTAAGTCACGTTGCTTACATAAGCGACCACTTGGGGCAACAAGGTCATCAATACTTTGGTAGCCACCTAAAGCAGTTTGAATACCTAACTGGCCCGGAACGTTCGCGCACAAACGCATAGAAGCCAGCATATTTAGGCCTTCAATGTAATCTTTGGCATGTCTCTTTTCGCCTGAGACAATCAACCAACCTGAGCGATAACCACAGGTACGATAATTTTTTGACAACCCATTGAACGTGACAAATAACACATCATCAGCTAGCGACGCAATCGAGGTGTGCGTTCTTCCGTCGTATAAGACTTTGTCATAAATCTCATCCGCAAAAATCACCAATTTATGGTGACGTGCAATTTCAATAATCCCTTGCAGAATTTCATCCGGATACAAAGCACCCGTTGGATTATTCGGATTAATGATGACAATGCCACGGGTATTCGCAGTAATTTTTGATTCAATATCTTTTAAATCCGGAAGCCAACCCGATGCTTCATCACATATGTAATGACGTGGAGTTCCACCAGCCAAATTTACAGCAGCAGTCCATAACGGATAGTCAGGTGCCGGAACTAGCACTTGGTCACCATTATTAAGCAAACCTTGCATCGCCATGACAATCAGTTCAGAAACGCCATTGCCAATAATAATGTCGTCAATGGTGACACCCGCAATATTTTTTTGTTGGGTGTAATGCATAATAGCTTTGCGTGCAGCAAACAAACCTTTAGAGTCGGTATAACCCGAAGCTTGATCTAGGTTATGAATCACGTCCTGAAGAATTTCCTCAGGCGCTTCAAAACCAAATGGTGCAGGGTTTCCAATATTAAGCTTGATGATACGATGACCATCTTCTTCCATTTGTTTTGCTCGGGCCAATACAGGTCCGCGAATGTCATAACAAACGTTATTAAGCTTAGAAGATTTGAGTAAAGGTTGCACGGCAAAAACCTAGCATTAAAAATGTGTTATCTTACCCTGCCGAAGCCATATCAGGCAATGAAACTAGCAATATGAACACGACTAATTAAGTCAAAATCGAGATGAGAATTTTAGATGAAGTTACATTTAACCCAAGCCGCAGGCAATCAACTGATAACCGACTACAGTCTGAAATCGATTTCGGTCAATCACCGCCGCTTTGAGCAAAGCATTATTGTGCTCCCTAACGAGGTGATAACTGACTGGAAAGTCGGCGAATTTGATGCACTAACAACAGAAAACTTTGAAGGTTTATTAACAATAAAACCAGAAGTGGTTTTACTTGGAACAGGTACCCAGCACCGATTTATTCACCCTAAACTTATCGCATCACTCACCCAGGCCAACATTCCTGTTGAATGTATGACAACAGATGCTGCTTGCAGAACCTACAACATACTCATGGCCGAAGGTCGCCAAGTGGCAGCGGCATTGATTCTCTAATGCATCCCAGAAATAAACATCAAGGTCGCTATGACCTCATCCAACTGCAACTAGAAAACCCATCCTTAAGTCGTTTTGTAAAACTAAATCCCAACGATGAACTAACGATTGATTTTTCGGACCCAATTGCAGTTAAAGCGCTTAATAAAACACTATTAAAATCATATTACCAAATCAAAGAATGGGACATCCCGGCACAATTTCTGTGTCCACCTATTCCCGGACGCGCAGATTACATTCATTACCTGGCAGATTTATTAATATCTAACGATAATAAAATTAAAGGGTTAGATATAGGCGTTGGCGCCAACATGATTTATCCACTGATTGGCATTCGTGAATATGATTGGCAATTTGTAGGCGTCGATATTGATCAGACTGCACTTAAAAATGCTCAAAAAATCTTAGATACCAACACATTAAGCGAGTCAGTCTCTTTGAGATTACAATCAGATCGCAACAATATTTTTAAAGGAATCATTAAAGAAGATGATTATTTTGATTTCACGATGTGCAACCCACCTTTTCATGCCTCACTAGAGGACGCAAAAGCTGGTAGCCGAAGAAAATTAAACAACCTAGCAAAAAAAGCTAATCAACCCTTAACCAAAAGCAAAAATCCCAAACTTAATTTTGGCGGTCAGGCTACGGAGCTATATTGCGACGGCGGAGAAATTAAGTTCATTAAAAGAATGATTGAAGAAAGTGTCGAATTCAAAAATCATTGCAGATGGTTTACAACACTTGTTTCCAAAGCTAGTCATTTACCAAGCATTTATAATGCGCTAAAGAATATCAACGCAAGAGAAATAAGAACCGTTGAAATGGCGCAAGGCCAAAAACATAGTCGATTTGTCGCTTGGTCGTTTAAATAATAAAAAGGCCGCTATTAGCGGCCTTTTTATTGAGTCCAACCTGAAACTCTAAACTATAGATTTTTAGTAGATAAAGTTAATGAAGC
>JBEDFH010000153.1:0-2638 GCA_041175265.1 Pseudomonadota bacterium
GTTGTTTTTTAAGGAGAGAGAAAGATGAATAAAAGTTTATTAATGAGCGTATTACTTGCTGCTGTATTGTCTGCATGTTCGAACAATGCGGTAAAAAACAAACCAGCTGCGCCAGTGGTTGATAGTGCACAGTCAGCTCAGGCTGCTGCTGACGCTGAAGCTGCTCGATTGGCTGCAGAAAAAGCGGCTGCAGCAGCAGACTTGGCTGCTTTAAAAGATCCAAATAACATCTTGTCAAAACGTAGCGTTTATTTTGATTTTGATAAAGATGAAGTAAAGCCTGAATATCGTGCTCTAGTTGATGCTCATGCTAAATTCTTATTAGCACATCCAAAATCTAAGGTCGCTATTCAAGGTAATGCGGATAACCGTGGTTCACGCGAATACAACCTTTCATTGGGTCAACGTCGTTCAGTAGCTGTGAAGAAAGTGATGAATTTGGGTGGTGTGCAAGAAGCTCAGATTGAAACTGTAAGCTATGGCGAAGAAAAAGCGAATGCTTGTAAAGATGAAGCTTGTTTCCAACAAGATCGTCGCGCTGATATCGTTTACGATCACGAGTAATCAATATGCGTAAACTGATTCTTTTGGGTGTTTGTTTTTTAAGCTTTTCGCAATTTGTTCAAGCGGCAATCTTTGATGACAAAGAGGCACGTCAGCAAATTATCGATTTGCAACAAAAAACAGACACTCAGAATCAGTCTGCGTTATCAGCAATATCTGCATTAGAAAAACGGATTTCCGCATTAGAAAATACGATTAAAAGCCAAGGCTTAATGGATTTATTGAGCCAAGTAGAATTATTAAATAAAGAATTACGTCACCTGAAAGGTGATTTGGAAGTTGCGCAACATCAGATTGAGGTCACGCAGCAACGCCAAAAAGATTTATATAAAGATACCGACGGACGTTTACATAAATTAGAAACGGCTCCGCCACCAGTGGTACAACCTGCCGCAGCAGCTGAACCTGTGGCGCCAGTTGCAAATACTGCTCCGATAGATGATTCTGCTGAAAATAAGGCACTTGAAGCTGCGCAACTTTTATTAAAAGAATCTAAATTCAAGCCAGCATTCGAGGCATTTGAGAAATTTCTCCAAACCTATCCTAATAGCAAACAAGCATCAGATGCTTTTTATGGGCTGGGTTCTGCGCAGTTCTCACTTAAATATTACAAAGCTGCTTTAGCAACACAACAAAAATTAGTGATGCAATTTCCTGAGAGTACTAAATTAGCCGACGCTAAATTTAGTATTGCAAACTGCCAAATTCAATTAGCTGATATTGATGGCGCGAAAAAAACTTTACGTGATCTGATTGCGCAATATCCTGATCACGCTTTGATTCCGAATGCTAAGCGCCGTTTGGCGGTGCTTGATAGCATTAAGAAATAGCTTTTCTACCGTCAATCATCATGTCTTTACGTATTCACGAAATATTTTATTCATTGCAAGGTGAGTCATCACGTGTTGGTTTGCCGACGGTATTTGTTCGTTTGACTGGCTGTCCTCTACGTTGTGGTTATTGTGATACTGAATACGCGTTTCATGGTGGCAGCACTCAAAGTTTTGAAGATATTTTGTTACAAGTGGCTAATTATCAAGCTAAGTTTGTTTGTGTTACGGGCGGTGAGCCACTCGCGCAAAAGGGCTGTTTGCAATTACTTACGATGTTATGTGATGCTGGTTATAGCGTTTCTATTGAAACCAGTGGTGCGATGGATATTAGCCAAGTTGATAGCCGTGTGTCAGTCATTATGGATATTAAGACTCCAGGCTCAGGGGAAGTGACTAAAAATCTTTGGTCGAATATTGGGCATTTAAAAGTGCAAGATGAAGTTAAATTTGTATTGGTGGATCAGGCAGACTATGTGTGGTCCAAACAAATTCTGACGGAGTATAAAATTTCAGATAAATGCCCTATTTTATTTTCGCCTGGTTATCACACATTAAAAGCTGAGGATTTGGCTGCTTGGGTATTAGAAGATCATTTGCCTGTGCGGATGCAAGTTCAGTTGCATAAAATTCTTTGGGGCGAAAAGGCTGGGGTTTAAGGCATGAAGAAAGCCGTTGTTTTACTTTCTGGAGGCTTGGACTCCGCAACCGTGCTGGCAATCGCTAAAAGCCAGGGTTATGAATGTTATTGTTTGAGTCTTGATTATCATCAGCGACACGTTGCTGAATTAAAGGCGGCTGAACGTGTTGCTAGCTCACTTGGTGCGGCGGCACATCGTACTGCCCAATTGGATTTATCTATGTTTGGCGGATCTGCGCTTACGGATAATAAAATCGATGTGCCAGAAGCGCCTACTGACGGCATCCCTGTGACCTATGTGCCTGCACGCAATACGATTATGTTGTCATTGGCGCTAGCCTGGGCAGAAACCTTAGGTGCACAAGATATTTTTATTGGGGTGAATGCATTGGATTATTCAGGCTATCCTGATTGTCGCCAGGAATATGTATCCGCTTTCCAGCGTATGGCGAACTTAGCAACCAAAAGTGCGGTTGAAGGTAAAACCATTACCGTGCATGCGCCACTGATTGATATGACTAAGGCTGAAATTATTAAGTGTGGGCATGCTTTGAATTTTGATTATGGGATGACAGTTTCTTGTTATCAGGCTGACAGTGAGGGT
>JBEDFH010000154.1:0-2625 GCA_041175265.1 Pseudomonadota bacterium
AAAGTAGTGGAAGCTGATGAGAAAGGCCGTGTGCGTTTAAGCATGAAGGCTTTGATTGATCCGCCTGCTGCAACGCAAGAAGAGGCACCTGCAGGCGAATAAGGCTTGCGGTAGATAAATAAAAAAGGCCCGAGAAATCGGGCCTTTTTTATTGTGCTTATTAAATTACAGCAGAAGTAAGTGTGAAAGATAGCTAAAGAATTATTTGGCTACTTGTCTCTCACGCATTTCATCTAAAGTTTTGCAGTCAATGCAAAGCGTTGCCGTTGGGCGTGCTTCTAAGCGTTTTAATCCAATCTCAATACCGCAACCATTACAGTAGCCATATTCATTTTCTTGAATTTTTCTGAGTGTTTCTTCGATTTTTTTGATGAGTTTGCGTTCACGATCACGATTACGTAATTCCAGAGTCATGTCTGACTCTTGGCTTGCGCGGTCATTTGGGTCAGCAAACATTGTCACTTCATCTTGCATTGTATGAACAGTGCGGTCGATATCCTGACTTAACTCAAGTTTCCAATCGTTTAAGATTTGGGTGAAATGAGCAAGTTGTTTGTCATTCATATACTCCTCATCCGCTTTCGCGACGTAAGGAACAAATTGTTTAGTAATTGCTTCAGCCATGTTTGCCTTGAAGATTTAAACTGCGATTAACAAAAAGCCTTATAAAATTAAGGCGGTGCAAAGTGTACACTGATTAATTATTCTGTGCAAAAGTCTTAATTTTATCAAATATTACATATTCTTAAGTTCTAGCGCTAGCAGCGTATTTTCCATCAAAGTTGCAACGGTCATCGGGCCCACACCACCCGGTACTGGGGTGATCCAGCCGGCGCGTTCTTTAGCGCTTGCAAAGTCTACATCACCGCAAATAGTGCCATCTTCTAAACGGTTAATACCAATGTCAATCACAATCGCGCCAGGTTTTATCCATTCACCTTTGACTAGGCCTGGTTTTCCTGCAGCAACTACAACTAATTCAGCGTTTTCAATCGCCGCTTTTAAATCTTTAGTGTGGCGGTGACAGCACGTCACTGTGCAGCCGGCCAACAAAAGCTCAAGCGCCATGGGGCGGCCAACGTGATTAGACACACCAACAACAACCGCATTTAAGCCCATAGGATTAATGTTGATTGCTTGCAACATCTTAATCACTCCAAATGGGGTGCAAGAACGCAAAGTAGGCTGCCTAACAGCCAGTCTTCCAATATTATAGGGGTGGAAGCCATCCACATCTTTTTGAGCGCTAATATGCTCAATGATAAGCTTTTCATCAATATGTGCGGGCAATGGCGACTGCACCAAAATACCGTCAATTGCCTCATCGTGGTTCAAATCGTCAATCAGTTTAAATAATTCATCAGCACTGGTTGATGCTGGTAAATCATAAGCAATCGAGCGTATGCCGACTTTTTCACATGCTAGACGTTTATTTCGTACGTAAATGCTTGACGCAGGATCGCCACCAATCAGAATCACAGCAAGTGCTGGAGCGCGTTTCCCATTGCTTAAACGCTGATCAATCCGCGCTTTAATGCTATTTAGCATTTCTTCTGCAATTGCTTTGCCATTGATGATTTGAGCCGACATATATAAGGTCTAAAAATATAAAAGGTGTATTTTAACAGGCAATCGTTAAATTTTAGAATTGACCTTAGTTTAAAAGTGCGTTATATTCTCGCCCCTCGGGGTGTAGCGTAGCCTGGTAGCGCGCCTGCTTTGGGAGCAGGATGTCGGGAGTTCAAATCTCTCCACCCCGACCAGTTTTTGTCCCAGTAATTTGTTAAGATTGTCCGACAATCTGCCCGTAGCTCAACCGGATAGAGCACCAGCCTTCTAAGCTGGGGGTTACAGGTTCGATTCCTGTCGGGCAGGCCATACAAGTCCAGCTTTATGGTGGCTGTAGCTCAGTTGGTAGAGCCCTGGATTGTGATTCCAGTTGTCGTGGGTTCGAGCCCCATCAGCCACCCCAGTTTTTCTTCGTTTTAATTCTCTATCTTAAGTTTGTTTCTCTGTGCTTTTTTGCGCCTATCTATAACAGCATCTAGCTATAATAGTCACATATCAATTTGGGATTACACACCTTTTCATGAGTGCTGAAGTTCTTAACTTTCCAGATGAAGTGATTTGTCCTTGTAGCGGTACAACACGCGGCAAGGTGATTAGCTTATTTCAGCAAGGCTTAGACGCCGAGGCGGTTTCTAGAAGAACGGGTGCGCTTTCTGGGTGTGGTGGCTGTGAGTGGGACATTGCACAAATTAAAGAAGCGCTTGATGCTATGAAAGCTGTTGAAGGTTAAGAGAGCTATCATTCTTTTATGGAAAAGCTAAATCAATTATTTTTTATCGTTTTTGCCCTGTTCTTATTTGGCATTTATTTAAGTACAGTCAAGACATCTTCTAATGAGCGAGGCCAATATGTCACTTGGTATTGGTCATCTTCAATTTTATCTAGAGCATTCGCATTTTTAACATGGGCTATTGTGCCTATTGTTGGCAATGGCGTATTAGTTTTTTCTAATGTGCTTTATATGTTTTCATTGCTTACTTTGTTATTTACATTTCGCTCTTGGCGAACAGAGGTGGAAAAGCCATTCTTAGTGTTGGCACTCATATTTTTAGTTGC
>JBEDFH010000154.1:2664-5247 GCA_041175265.1 Pseudomonadota bacterium
TGTTGTTTACAGCTTGTTTGATGGCTATTTCGGTTTTTGAGTTGGTTGAGATTTATCGCAATATTCGACTAGACCGTGCTTTCCTCCTTAAATTGATATTCTTTTTAAGCGCCATTCAGTTTTTAATGGCATTAACTACAACTTATTTGATATTGCAAAGTTTGACTGGGGTTGAAACAAACATTTTACAAAGTAATGAGGGCGGATCATTAGGTTTTTGGTTAACTTTTAGTTTGCACCTTGTTATTTATGTTGTTGTGAATAGTTTTCTTTATCAAAAATTATGGGATAGCGAGAAAAAAGCCCATGATCAATTAAAAGAAAGTCGATTGAAGCTGACCTCAGTTACAAAAGAAAAAGATCAAGTTGCTGAGCTGTTGCAAGAACGCGATGCACTTGTTAATCAGCTGTTGAGAGCAAATAAAACGGTGGCAACTGGTGCCTTGTCAGCGTCAATTGCACATGAAATTAATCAGCCATTAACGGTGATTCAGATGAATGTTCAGTTGTTACGTGAATTAATGAGTGTCCAAGACAAACAGCCCGATACAAAAATGCAGGTTGAGTTGGTTGAGGAGATTCTTAAGAACAACCAGCGTGCATCGAACATAGTGAAATCTTTGCGATCAATTTTTTCAGAGCAAACGCAAGATTTTGAACGTGTAGATGTGGTGCAAATTATTAAGTCAGTTTTAGATATCAGTAAAGCAGAACTTAATAGTAAAAATATTACTGTCACTTTGAAACTACCGGATGAAGCATTTGCGAATATTTACCCTCAGGAAATTTTGCAAATTATTCTTAATCTTTTTAATAATGCGATTGCTTCCTTATCCGGTTCTTCTCAGAAGCACAAAGCGGTTGTAGTTGAGTTGAGTTATGTGGATGAGCAATTACGAATTTCTGTTGAGGATAATGGTCCTGGCGTGCCTGAACCCAATGAGGCTAAATTATTTGAGTTGTTAGCTGATACGAAGCGCACGGGGATGGGTTTAGGACTTTGGTTGTGCAAATATGTCATCAGTCGACATGACGGAACGATATGGCATGAGCGTGTTGCCGCTGGTGGAGCTAAGTTCTGTGTGCAATTTCCTATACATTTGGTTTCCTATAAAATCAGGAATTAATTTATTAAGAATTGAAGAGATATGCGCGGTCATGTTTATGTTGTAGATGATGATTTATCAGTTGGGCAATCAATTAAGCGTTTGCTCTCTTTCTACGACTATCATGTTCAGTTTTATAGCTCTAGTGAAGAGTTCTTTGATAAAGCTTCATTTAATGTTCCAGCAGTGCTTTTGCTTGATATGCGTATGCCTGAAAAATCGGGTATTGATGTACAGAAGCGATTGCTCGATGCTGGTATTGGTATGCCGATTATTTTTATTTCTGGTGAGTCGCTACCTCAAGAGATTGTAAGTGGTATGAAAAATGGCGCGGTAGATTTTTTATTCAAGCCTTTTGAGGCCGAAGATCTTGTGAATGCAGTGGATCATGGTTTGCAACAGCAGGAAGAAAAAGCAAAGCATGATGCGAGTGCTAATGACGCCAAGCAAAAATATGCCTCATTAACTAATCGACAAAAACAAGTCTGTGATTATTTAGTGCAGGGTTTAGATAATAAAAGTATTGCTGCAAATCTTGGCGTTACTTACGATGCAATTAAACTTCATAAGCGGATTGTGTTAGAAAAAATGCAGGCCGATTCTGTCGTTGTCTTAACGCGTATGTTATTAAGCTAAACGCTTATTCTTTTCCCACATTAGTTTCCTTGTTTCATCTTAAAAACTTATTCGATCGTCTCGAATAAGCACTTCTTTTCTGTTCATGATATTTGATTGATGCTTAGCGTTTTTAACGCTATAGTGATGTTAAATTATTCAATTAAATCAACAACTAACATATATATTTTATATGTAATTTTTGATAAAAAATTGTCATTTTTAACATTTCAATTGGAATAAAAATGTACATGAATCTAGCACGCTCTATTGGTGGCGATTTGTTGATTCCAACAAATAAAAAATCTAGGGTGGCGATATGTTTATTATCGTCATGCGCGCTTTTATTGATAGTGGGATGTCAGCATCAAAGCAAAATCCAACCATCTCCTGGACACATCAAAAATAATGATGAAATTGCATCCTCCATTCAACAGCCATTGGAGGTGGTTAAGCCAAAACCATCCATTTTAAATTTACCGATACCAAAATCTAAATTAAAAGAACCGACATACAGCGTCGTGGTAAATGATGTACCGGTAAAAGAAATTCTGTTTGCCTTAGCACGGGACAGTAAACTGAATGTTGATATCAGTCCAAGCATAAGTGGGAATGTCACTTTGAATGCGGTTGATCAAACTTTGCCAGCCATCCTAGAGCGCTTATCTCGTCAGGTGAACTTGATTTATCGAGTTGAGAATAGCGTGTTAGTCATTGAGCCTGACAATCCTATTTTGCGAAATTACAAAATTAATTACGTGAATATGGAGCGAGATACCAAAGGAGGTATCTCGGTAACAAATCAGCTTGCTTCCGCACCATCTTCTTCTAGAACAACAACTTCAACAGCCAGTTCAGCAAG
>JBEDFH010000155.1:0-2622 GCA_041175265.1 Pseudomonadota bacterium
CATTGTTGCTTTTCTTCCTCTTTATAGATAAAACTAGGGAAAACCCTGTAATTTCTGCTAATATGTTGCTATGCACAATAAATTAGCAAACAGTCACTCACCCAGTAAGCCTTATCTGGCTGGCTTGGTCGTCCCTGTACGCGAGCTACATGCAGGTCATAGGGATGAGATTTTGCGCCATCTTTTACTCTTAAATGAAGAGGATCGTCGCCTACGCTTCGGCACTCAGACCCCTGATGAGGTTATTCATCACTATGTTGAGGGCCTTGATTTCAATAAAGACACGGTGTTCGGCAGCTTTGACTCCCAATTAAACCTCATTGGAATGGCGCATTTGGCCTATTTACCAAAAACTAAGGGGCAGCCTCAGTCTGCTGAGTTTGGAGTGTCTGTACTTCCAGATGGTCGTGGAGAGGGCATAGGCACCGCTTTATTAGCACGCGCCTCAGTGCACTCACGCAATACACGTATTGAAACTTTGTTTGTGCATTGCTTAGCAAACAATAGGGCCATGATGCACCTAGCTCAGAAAAGTGGCATGCGAGTTGAATATGCTTACGGTGATGCAGACGCTTACCTCAAATTACCCCCTGCAAATCCTGGCACTATGGTGGAAGAGGCTGCTAATGAGCAATGGGCAGATTTTGACTACGCGGTTAAGACAAACTTTAAGCGCTCAAACGATGTGTGGTCTTGGTTTCTTGGTAAACCAATCGCTCGTCCAAGCTAATTTGCGCTAGGCGCTCCACGCAAAATCCAAGTTGTTAGTAAGGATAAATCGGCATCGCTTAACTTCGCATTTGCTGGCATAGGCACAACGCCCCAAGACCCCGAACCACCTTTTAGAATTTTGTTTTTCAAAAAAACTGTCGCGCCGGGGTCGTTCGCATATTTTTTTGCGATAGCTTGAAAGCTAGGCCCCACAATTTTTTTATCGACAGCATGACATCCTAAGCAGGCACTTTGTTTTGCAAGAGTTGTTGCCTTCACATCTTCAGCGGCTGCATGAGCGCTCAAAGCACAAAGCGAAAAAAAACTTGTAGCGAAAAATAGTTTTAGCGCTTGCATCGATAAATTCATTGCCCGCTTCCCGTCAAATGGATTTACTGTTTTGGCGTGGAGTTAGGTTGTGACTCGTCTGCTTTGCCTTGTTTTTCTAGACGCGTTTTTTCTGCTTCAGAAATAATATCGAAGTAGGCGTAAACATCTTTTACGCCATCGGCATTGCTAGCTACTTTTTTTGCAATCGCCGCTTCATTCTGCGTCAAAATACCCATCAAATAAACGCTAGCACCTTCAGCAACAATGGCCATTGAATTCGATGGCAACTTATCTGTGAAGATCATTTGTGTTTTGATTTTAGATTCGAGGAAAGAATCATTAGCACGAGCTGTATAGGTACTGTTTGGTCCAATGGTCAATTCATTAAAAACAGATCGTACGTTTTTCATAGCCTTCACAAAAGCACCGGCCTGGCCTTTAATGTCTGCATCTTTCGCTTCGCCAGTTAATAGCACCTTTTGATTGAATGATGTCACGTTGATGTGCGCGTTATCACCATAGCGCTTAGCCAAAGCATTTCCAGCCTCCAGCTCGATGCCCTTATCAATTGCCTGTACAGCCGGCGTGCGTCGATCGGCCATGACACTTGCGCCCGCTACAACACCACCAACAGCCAACACACCACATCCAGACAAGAATGATGAAATCAAAATCGCTGCAAATAGTTTGATGGTGAGTGTATTTCTCATGTGCGAACTTTCTAATTAGTAAGGCTATTAATCTAGCAACAGATGGTCAACGCCATCACATAATGCGTGAAGCAAAACTAAATGGGTTTCTTGAATACGGGCAGTGCGAGTGGAGGGTGCACATAGATGAATATCATCCGCATCTAACAAGCTAGCAATCTTTCCACCGCCATTGCCTGTGAGAGCAATAATCTTGATATCTAATTTTTTTGCAGCCTCAATTGCCTTCACTACGTTTTTTGAATTTCCTGAAGTGGAGATACCAATTAAGATGTCACCTTTTTTTCCAAGGCCGCGAACTTGTTTACTAAAGATCTCGTCGTAGCTGTAGTCATTTCCCACTGCGGTCAAAATTGAAGTATCAGTTGTCAATGCAATCGCAGCTAATTCTTGTCGCTCTCTTTCGAAGCGCCCAATAAGCTCTGCAGCAAAATGTTGTGCATCGGCAGCAGATCCGCCATTGCCGCAAGCCATTACCTTTCCTCCGGCGCGCAAACAGTTTGTCATGGCGACTATGCCGCGAGCAATTTGTTCAGGTAATATTTTTTCAGCCTCTTGCTTTACAGCAATGCTGTCTAAGAAATGTTGGGATGCGCGAGCGCGCAAACGTCCGAGAGTATCTTTATCCATCGCATTATTATGCGCCAAAGTGCAAGCGAATTGTCTAGCTTGTCCCTGATTTCAAAAGAGTCGTATTCTCTTACTTATTCATATCTTTTGCGCAAGTGATTGCCCCCATGGAACTAAGCTCCCTTGATTTTTTAAAACAACAGGATTTGCCTGCAGGAGCCTTGTATATGGTTGCCACCCCAATTGGTAACTTGGGAGATATCACTTTGCGAGCACTACATGTGCTTAATTCAGTAGACGG
>JBEDFH010000156.1:0-2621 GCA_041175265.1 Pseudomonadota bacterium
TCAGGTGTAGATTCACCCTCAAAACCTTCGAGCATATTATAAGCTTCAGCAAAGCCTAACTGCGATGCTAGAACTGCTGCATTGTGTGAGCGGCCACCGGTACGGCACATAAAAATCACCAAAGATTCTGAATCCAACTGCGATTTAATTTGTGCAGCAAAATCTGGATT
This sequence comes from Pseudomonadota bacterium, assembly GCA_041175265.1. Taxonomy (GTDB): domain Bacteria; phylum Pseudomonadota; class Gammaproteobacteria; order Burkholderiales; family Methylophilaceae; genus Methylopumilus_A. The sequence continues at coordinate 171 of JBEDFH010000156.1, forward strand.
GGCGACCATGCCTGGATAGAATGCCCATTCAATGTGCATTGCCTGAGGCACGCGCCCCACTAATTCCAATTCCGCACGCGTTCTTACATCAACTAACTTAGCGTTTTTTGTATGTTCCAACACAGCCAAAGTCTCTACAGGAGTGAGCGCACCAGCGTATGGCAGGTTTAATTCGACTGCGCGTTGTTTAGCTTTTTCTAAAATTTGAGAAAGAGTTTCCATGACTTCACCTTTTATCAGTGTGTTTTTGGATATAATCCAAGATGTTTGAAAGTATAGCGACATTTAGAAGCAATCGCATAATTGCACCGAAATAGTGCAATCCAAGAGTGGAAGCACACTTTTGGTGCGCTGTGTTTTGTTTTTCTTTTGTAACTATCTGTGTGAAAATAAGAAAATCCGAATTTTATAGCTGGCATAATTCCTGCTAATAAAAATGGCTTAGTTTTAAATTGTTAATTTCTAATTGTAATTAGGAGACTCAAATGGCAATCGCCGACGTAATGAAGATGGTGAAGGACAACGACATTAAGTTCGTTGATTTCCGTTTCACTGATACTCGTGGTAAAGAACAACACGTTACAGTGCCTGTTTCAGCATTTAACGAAGAAAAATTCACTGAAGGCCATGCATTTGACGGTTCTTCAATCGCTGGCTGGAAAGGTATTCAAGCATCTGACATGCAATTAATGCCTGATCCAGATACAGCAAACATCGATCCATTCATGGACGAGCCAACATTGATTTTAACTTGTGACGTAGTTGACCCTACAGATGGTAAAGGTTACGACCGTTGCCCACGTAGCTTGGCAAAACGTGCTGAAGCTTACTTAAAATCAAGCGGTATTGGTGATACAGCTTATTTCGGTCCAGAGCCAGAATTCTTCATTTTTGATTCAATCCAATGGGATGTGAGCATGAGCGGTAGCTCAGTGCGTATCAATTCTGAAGAAGGCGCTTGGGCTTCAAACGACAAATTCGAAGGTGGTAACACTGGTCACCGTCCTGGCGTTAAAGGCGGTTACTTCCCAGTTCCTCCAGTCGATTCATTACAAGATGTTCGCTCTGCAATGTGTATCGCACTTGAAGAGATGGGCGTGCCTGTTGAAGTGCATCACCATGAAGTGGCAACTGCTGGTCAATGTGAAATCGGTACTAAATTCAGCACATTGACAGAACGCGCTGACTGGACACAAATTACTAAGTACGTTGTGTTAAATACAGCTCACGCATATGGCAAAACAGCGACATTCATGCCTAAACCTTTCGCTGGCGATAACGGTTCTGGTATGCACGTTCACCAATCAATCTGGAAAGATGGCAAAAACTTGTTCGCTGGTAACGGCTATGCAGGTTTGAGCGATTTCGCGCTTTACTACATCGGCGGCATTATCAAGCACGCTAAAGCATTGAACGCGATTACTAACCCAGGTACTAACTCATACAAACGTTTGGTTCCACACTTTGAAGCGCCAGTTAAATTAGCTTACTCAGCTAAAAACCGTTCTGCTTCAATCCGTATTCCATTCGTACATTCTGACAAAGCACGTCGTGTTGAGGCTCGTTTCCCAGATCCAATCGCTAACCCATACTTGGCATTCAGCGCATTGATGATGGCAGGTCTTGATGGCGTTCAAAACAAGATTCACCCAGGTGAACCAGCAACTAAAGACTTGTACCATCTTCCACCAGAAGAAGATGCATTGATCCCAACAGTTTGTGCTTCATTAGAAGAAGCATTAGCAAACTTGGACAAAGACCGTGAGTTCTTAACTCGTGGCGGCGTGTTCTCTGATGACTGGATCGATGCTTACATCGCATTGAAAATGGAAGAAGTTAACAAGCTACGTATGACACCACACCCAGCTGAGTTTGGTTTGTACTATAGCTGCTAATTAGCTTTTCATTAGCAAGTCAAAAAAGGCGGGGAAACCCGCCTTTTTTACGTCTATCGTTTAACAATCCTTAATTTGCCAGCCACTTTTATTGCCCATAGACTGGAACAACATCACTTTCAAAGTTAGCCAAATGAAAAAATTCACCCTCTGCTTTGCGACGCTTATCAGTGTTAATTGTCTGTATGCATATGCAGATATTTATAAGTGCAAAGAAAAATCTGGCGAGATTGTATTTATGGATGGCGCTAGCAAACATCAAGAAACGCCCTGCCAACTAGTCTATAAAGACGTAAAACCAAAAGCCGCAAATAGCTCGATCAAGACGCCAAAGAAAGAATCGCCCAAAGAAGTCGCTACCATTGATGCACAAACGCAAGAACAAAGGGATGGCAAGCGCAAACAAATACTCATGAATGAATTAGAACTAGAACAAAAAGCACTCAGCATCGCAAAGTCTCAACAACCTTCAGATGTTTTACTTCACGAAAAAAATATTGAGCTTCTTAAAAAAGAAATTAATGCACTAAAATAGTGCACATAATAACTAATAAGG
>JBEDFH010000157.1:0-2590 GCA_041175265.1 Pseudomonadota bacterium
ACGATTTAGGTGGGCCTAAGGTTTATACTTTGGCTGAAATCATTAAATTTGTATCGAAGACGCTTCACAAAAAACGGATAGTGATTGGTTTAAACGATCAATTTTCTTATATCCAGGCTTTTGCCATGGAATTGTTGCCGATTAAATTGATGACACGCGATAATGTTCGCTCTATGCAAGTTGATAGTACTTGTGATCAACCTTTCCCAGTTTATTTAAACTTTACCCCGGTTGCGATGGAATCGATTGTTCCCGAATATCTGTTGAATGAAAATCCACGAAATGCATACAACCACTATCGTTCTTACGCTGGTAGATAATTAATGCAAGTGTATTGTGTTGGTGGTGCTGTTAGAGACGAATTACTCGGATTGCGTGTCCAAGATCGAGACTTCGTTGTCGTTGGAAGTACGCCATCCGAAATGGAATCAGCCGGATATAAGCCTGTAGGCAAAGACTTTCCAGTTTTTTTACATCCGAATACGCGTGATGAATATGCGCTTGCTAGAACTGAGCGTAAAACTGCGAAAGGATATAAAGGATTTCAAGTACATGCTGATCCCGATGTTACTCTGGAACAAGATCTTGCTCGTCGTGACTTAACGATTAATGCAATCGCTAAAGATGAGTCTGGAAATCTAATCGACCCTTATTCTGGGATTCAAGATTTAAAAGATAAGGTGTTGAGGCACGTGAGCCCGGCATTTGCTGAAGATCCGGTTCGCATCTTAAGAGCTGCCCGTTTTGCGGCGAGATTCGTTGATTTTGAGGTCGCGCCACTCACCATGGATTTGATGCGTGAAATGGTAGAAAAAGGTGAAGTTGATGCGCTAGTACCTGAACGTGTTTGGCAGGAAATATCCAAGGGCTTAATGGAAGAAAAGCCAAGTCGTATGTTTGAGGTTTTAAGAGCCTGCGGCGCGCTTAAAAAAATCATGCCCGAGTTAGATGCACTTTGGGGTGTCCCGCAACCAGCGAATCACCATCCCGAAGTTGATACTGGTGTGCATGTCATGATGGTGATTGATTATGCCGCGGCTAAGCAATATCAATTGCCTGTTCGCTTTGCAGCTTTGATGCATGATTTAGGTAAGGGTACGACACCTATAGATATATTGCCACGTCATATTGGTCATGAGCAGCGTAGTGTTGATTTGTTGCATGTGCTCAGTAAGCGTTTGCGTGTTCCTAACGATTGCAAAGAACTTGCGCATATCGTTGCTAAATTCCATGGCAAAGTGCATCAAGTGAAGGAAATGCGATCAGAGACTTTGCTGAAGTTTTTGGTAGATACTGATGCCATTCGTCAGCCTGAAAGGTTTCATGATTTCTTACTCGCTTGCGAATGCGATATTCGCGGCAGAACAGGCTATGAAACTCAAGCGTTTGAAGAGGCAGGTTTACTGTTGAGCTTGTTGAAAGCAGCTTCAGAAGTTGATGCGGGTGCAGTTGCAAAACTGCATGATGCGCCAGAGAAGATTAAACAGGCGGTGTATGAAGCAAGACTCAATGCCCTAGAACAGGCATTGAAGTCTTAATTATTCCTCGGCACCATTTAAATAAGTGAGCTGTTGCTGAACGTATTCCATAGGTAAGCGTTTAAATCCACTCTTAGCAAATTGATGCCATCTGCCAATCACAAAACATAACATTAAATTAGCTTGGGATTCGGCATCTACTTTACGTCCAGTTTGGGCTTCGGAAATACGTAATGATTGTTTTAGTGTTGATTCAACTCGATCAAATAATTGATTGATACGCAGTTGTAGGCGATCATCTTCGTTCACTAAAGCATCGCCGATGAGTACACGTGTCATGCCTGGATTTTTTTCTGCGAACAATAGCATGACGGTGATGATGCGGCGGACTTGGCTTATCCCATTTGTTTCTTCTGCGCCAATTTTGTTGATTAACCCAAATAAGCTTTGTTCAATAAACTCAATTAAACCTTCAAACATTTGTGCCTTACTCGCAAAATGTCTGTAAAGCGCTGCTTCACTCACATCTAATTTCGCTGCAAGTGATGCAGTCGTGATTTTTTCACGTGTTGGTTTTTCTAGCATATTGGCTAGCGTTTCGAGAATCTGTTGTTTACGTTCACCTGGTTTTGATGCCATCTTTAATCTCCAGTAGTCGCGGTAGAGTTGAAGTTTATTTGTTGCTGTTATTATATTCTAGAATGAGTAAGTGCTAACACGTTATTGATACGTAAATCGACAAAACTTGGTTTTTTTAATGATTTTGAAATCCAAACGGTTTTCATTCCCATGCGTTTGGCGGTCATTAGTGCTGGCAAATTATCTTCCATCATGACGCAATCACATGCTTTAGCTTTAATGACATGCAGCAGTTGTTGAAATCCACGCACCGAAGGTTTGGGATGAAACTTTGTAGATTCCACACTAAAAACCACAGTAAATAAATCAGCAATTCCTAATACATTTAATACTCGCATTGCATAATTAATAGGAGCATTGGTGAAGATTACTTTTCGGCCTTTTAATTGAGTAATGCAATGCCGTAGTTTTTTGGTTTCTGACACCATGTTTTCTAAATCCATGTTGTCGTGTGTTTTACATAAAAAATGATA
>JBEDFH010000158.1:0-2568 GCA_041175265.1 Pseudomonadota bacterium
GGCCATTTGCTTAAGGAAATTAAAGAGCTTGAAGATGGTGGGTTGGAAGTTAAAAACCGTTTGAAGGTAAGTCCTGGATGCCCATTGATTTTGGATTATTTCGTGGCAAAGTTTTTACCAAACCACGCAGATCTAAACTAAAGCCAGCAGCAGGTCGTGCACGTCCGAAAGCTTGACCGACCTCATCATAACGGCCACCTAATGCCAGAGGACCAGGGCAGCCTTGTGCATATGCAGCAAAAACCATTCCACTATGATAGTGATACCCACGAAGTTCAGCTAAATCAAAGCTTACGCCAACGCCTAAATCTTTTAATTGCTCACTCACTTCAACCAGCTCTGCCAAGGCTTTTGTTATAGAAGGAGTCTTGGGTAATCGTTTTGATGCTTCATTCAATATAGCAACATCACCATTAAGCTCAGTCAAAGCGCATAACGCATCACGAGTCACAGCATCAAAATCTTTAGTGAGTGCTTTAACTGCAGTTTGATCTTTGCTTTGCAGAGCTTGATATAAGGATTTCTCAAACACAGGATCAGTGTTTTTCATCAGTGAATCAAAAATACCAACATGATTAAAATCAATCTGCAGCGCTTTAACACCTGAAGCTTGCAATACTTTAATCATTAATCGTTGTATTTCTATATCACCTTCTACACCGGCATGCCCAAATAACTCTGCACCAAGCTGCATAGGCTGGCGTGTTTGTGCTAAACCGTCTGGATTAGTTCTTAAAACGCTTCCGGCATAACACAGCCTTGTCACGCCTTGATTATTTAGCATATGCGCATCAATACGTGCTGCCTGAGGAGTAATGTCAGCGCGAACACCCATTAAACGTCCAGTGAGTTGGTCTACCACTTTAAATGTAGCCAAATCCAGATCATGACCAACGCCGGTAATTAATGATTCTAGGTATTCCATCATTGGAGGAATAACCAATTGATATCCATGTACGTCAAATAAATCGAGTAAGGATCTGCGCAAAGTCTCAATTTGAGCTGCTTCAGCAGGAAGTACATCTTCAATATATTCAGGCAGTAGCCAATTACGCATACAAAATTCCACTTATTATGTGCGTCGCATTAACGCTTTGCGCCAGAACTACGCATATATTTTAAAAAATCAGAGCTGGGCTCTAATACCATCACATCGCTCTTATTCTTAAAGCTATTACGATAAGCCTCTAAGCTACGATAAAATGCGTAAAACTCAGGGTTTTTACCATATGCAGCAGCATATATTTCAGATGCTTTCGCATCACCCTGACCTTTAACTTGTTGAGCTTCTTTAAAGGCCTCAGCGACAATCACTTCGCGTTGCCTATCAGCATCTGCTCTAATTTTCTCGGCAGCAGCAGAACCTTCTGAGCGTAATTGATTGGCAACGCCTTTACGTTCGGCTTCCATACGGTCATAAACTGAATTACTAACATTCTCTGGCAAATCAACGCGCTTTAAACGCACATCTAAGACTTGAATACCAATTTGACGAGAATCACGGTCAGCGCGCTGGCGTAAAATCTCCATAATTTGGCTTCTTTCGCCAGAAACAACATCATGGATAGTTCGCTTACCAAATTCAGCACGCAAACCATCATTCACTGTTTGAGATAAACGACGCTCAGCTTGTACTTCATCCCCCTTCACAGAAACGTAGTATTTTTGTGGGTCAATAATGCGCCACTTTACAAACGAATCAACCAAAACGTTCTTTTTCTCACTCGTGATGAAACGGTCTGGCTCTTCCCAGTCCAATGTCAAAATACGCTTATCAAAATAAACCACGTTATCAACAAAAGGCATCTTGACGTAGAGCCCAGGAGATTTTTTGACCGCAACAACTTCCCCCAATCTTTTAACCAAGGCGTATTCACGCTGATCAACAGTGAAAGTTGCTGAGCTAATAAGTAATATACTCAACAAAAACGTAATTATCACCAATCCAATATTTTTCATATTATTCTCGCTTATCGTCTATCACGACTACGTGAATTATCACGAGGCCGTTGTGTATCAGCATTTACGTTAACAGTTGGAGTAGAAAGTTTTTCTTCGGAAGCATCAACTGAAGATTGAACATTTTTCGATGCTGTTTCAGCCAAAAGTTTATCTAAGGGAAGATAAAGCAAACTATTACCACCCTTCTGATCAACAATCACCTTACTTACACTAGACATGATTTGTTCTTGGGCATCCAAGTACAAACGTTGACGAGTAACCTCAGGTGCACGCTGATACTGGGCTAAAATTTGATTAAATCGGCTAGCATTACCCTGAGCCTCATTTTCAACACGCAACTTGTAACCAGAAGCTTCCTGTAACAATCTAGATGCAGTCCCTCGTGCTTTAGGGATTACATCATTAGCGTAAGCCTGACCTTCATTTTTTTGGCGTTCCAAATCTTGCTTAGCTCTTACAGCATCTTCAAATGCCGCTTGCACTTGTTCTGGTGGTTGCGCGTTTTGCATAGTGACACTTACCACATGAATACCCGTCTTATAACGATCCAAAACTTCTTGCATCAATGTCTTAGTTCTAATCGCCACTTCGTCACGACCTTCATAC
>JBEDFH010000159.1:0-3420 GCA_041175265.1 Pseudomonadota bacterium
GTACGCTCACTTTTAAGTCATCACTCGCGCCGTCAACTGCAACGATATTTACGCCATAACGTGCATTATAAGAGTCAACTTTTGCCTGCACATCTGCAATATTTCGATGAGAAACCATTTGCACCTTTGCGCCATACTTAGCAGCAATTACTGCAGTACAGCCGCCTACTGGGCCAGTAGCACCAAAAACACTCACACGGCGACCACTCAAATCACCACCAAAATTCTTAGCAAGATGTTGTTCAACTTTAGCCATCATACCTGCCGCCGTCGTAAACGCGCCTGATGGATCAGCAAATACCGATACTTCAAAAGGCGGCACCATCGACTTGCGCGCAACATCCAACATATCCATTGCTACATCAATATCTCGTCCACCAATGAAAACGCTCTCACGTTTAACACCACTGGGGCCACGTGAAAAAATAGCATCTTGCACTAAGCCCATCACTTCTTTCATCTCTACATGAGTGTATGGCATGATTTTGTCAAAGCCAGCGTCGTACGCCATATTAACGTCAAATGGACTGGCGTTTTTAGCTGCTGTAATCAAATGCAAAATGGATACTTTTTCCATGAATTTACTTTCTTATTTCAATATTTAAAAAATGTTAGCTTGTTTTCTTAAGAACGCTAGCCGCGTTATTCGCGTGGGTCAGCACAAAACTCAAACCCAGATGATCTGCAAATATAGCGTCTAATTGTTTCAAATGTTTTTCTGCTTGCGATTGATTTTCAAAAATTGCAAATCCAGTTGGTCCCCAAGAGCTTTGTCCTAAGCAATTAACACCGCCAAGTTGTAAATGCGCCAAAACGTCAGCCACAAGCTTGCTGGTATAACGTGCACCACCCTGCGCAGGTGCAAAATAATCGCCTGTGATTTCCTGCAAAGCGCGAATCGCTGCTCCAAATGAAGTTAAATCACGTTCAGCAAGCGCTGGCAAAGCGCTGGCAAAGCTTGCATTAAGACGTGGCGACACAAGATGGCTGAATGTTCCGCAGGGAATTCTGGTAAGTTTCGAAAAGCGTCAATCTCTTGCTGCCCATGAACGCCTTGATGACTTTTATCAAAAATCAGCAAAATAGGCCAATCTTCAGGAAAGTCTGCACGTGCAATCACTGGTGGAACTTTCGATTCCGTAGCTCTACCCCCGTCTACTACAAGACCACCCTGAGCAAATGTTCCCAAGCCTATGCCTGAACGGGCACCACGCTGGTTCAATACTGCAATCTCATTCACATTGAGATCTAATTGGTAAAATTCACTAATCCCCATTCCAATAGCGAGCGCCATTTGCGTGCCAGAACCCAAACCAGAATGCTCGGGAATTGCTTGCTTAATTTGAATATGAAGCGCTGATGGAAGACCTAAATTTTTGAGTAGCGCGGTCGCAATCTTAGCTGCTCTAGAAGCACCTTCACCCTCGACACTTAAACTTGTAGAAGGGAAGATTTCCAGTTGCGTTTGGGGTGTTTTCAACGAAAGGCCAATACTGCCAAAACGACGACCTAACCCGCCATTCAGATCAAAAAAACCCATATGTAAACGCGCAGAAGTTGTCACTGCAACATGATTGCCGATGGCATTTACGCCATCCATGGTGACAACAACACTTTCGGTCATTAGTATTTGGCCTTGAAGAGACACTTTCAGAATGCCTTATTGTAACGCAGACCCCTCTTTTTTCCTATGCAAAAGGCGAACAAACGCCATTCTGAAAATTGTGTTTTTTTGTAACGCGACACCCCCGTCGAGTCATTAAAGATTTAAAATAGAAGCTATTGTTTAACACTGTTCCAATTCAATTCTAAATCAAGGTTTTCGAATGAATCATTTAAATGCCTCAACTTTTGAGGCAGTCACCTGCCCTGCTTGCGGATTACTTTGCGACGATTTGAAAATTGAACGCAATGCGAACGATCAATTAAAAGTAACGGCAAATGGCTGCGCAAAAAGCATCGCTTTTTTTGAACGTACGCCAAAAGAATCAAATCCAACAATTGCTGGCGCGTCTGTTGAATTAAAAGTCGCCATAGAAAAAGCCGCTGAAATTTTACGTGCAAGCAATCAGCCTTTATTTGCTGGCTTAGGTACGGAAGTTCAGGGAATGCGAAGTGTTATGAGCCTCGCTGATAAAGTTGGTGCAACGCTAGACCACATGAACGCATATAGTAGTTTCCGCAATACACTAGTTGTACAAAATTCCGGCTGGCAAGTCACAACCCTGACAGAAGTTCGCAACCGTGTGGATTTGCTATTAGTTATTGGCACAGACATCGTCAGCCATAACCCACGCTTTTTTGAACGTAATATCTGGAATAAAGAAAGTATGTTTGGCCAAGATACTTCATCTCGTGAAGTGGTGTACTTAGGCGGTCAAAATTTAGACACTAGCCACGGCGTTTCTCCCAAAGGAAATAAACCAACGGTATTACCATGCGACTTAGAAAAAATCCCTGAAGTAGTCGCAACATTACGCGCTTTAATTTTAGGGAAAACTTTACATGCGACTGAAGTTGCTGGAATTAAAACTACTGATTTGCAAGTCTTAGCCGACAAACTCAAAGCTGCAAAATACTCTGTAGTGACTTGGGTGAGCAGTGATTTAAATTTCGATCACGCCGAACTCAGCATTCAAAACATCACTGAATTAGTCATTGCTTTAAATGCAAAAACACGCTCATCCGGCTTGCCATTAGGTGGCTCTGAAGGTGATTACAGCGTTAATCAGACCAGCACCTGGACCAGCGGATATCCTATGCGCAGTCGTTTTAGTCGTGGCATTCCTGAATATGATCCACATCACTATCGTGCTGAAACATTGCTTGAGAATAAAGAAGCTGATGCCATGCTTTGGGTCAGTACTTTTAATCCAGAAAAACTACCCCCTGAAGCCAATATGCCTAGCATTGTGATTGGCCACCCTAATATGCAAGCACAAGTTAATGCAGACGTTTTTATTCCAGTAGGTACCGCAGGCATTGATCATACAGGTACGATGTTCCGTATTGATAGCTCAGTGAGCCTACCGCTTGGGAAATTACAAAATAGCAACCTACCGAGCTTAAATACCGTGATTGCAGCCATTGAAGCTGCACTATAAAAATGAGAAGAATAAATTAAGAGAGTAAACCCATGTTAACGAAATTAAGTGGTGGCAAAGTCTATGATCCCGCCCATCAAATCGATGGCAAGGTCATGGATATTTATGTACGTGATGGCCGGATTGTAGAACGTCCACGTGATGAAGAAAAAATAGATCAAACCTACAATCTAGCAGGCAAAGTAGTCATGGCTGGGGCTATTGATATGCACACCCACATTGGCGGCGGCAAAGTGAATATTGCTCGTATGATGTTGCCTGAAGATCACCGAGCAGACCCTACTCAACATAGTGCCGCTTGCCGTTCAGGTTGCGG
>JBEDFH010000160.1:0-612 GCA_041175265.1 Pseudomonadota bacterium
CTTTAAGGACGTTTAAATAAGTTTGTGCGCTAGCAGTAGTTATGGGCGTGTTAAGCGCCGCTAAGCATAAAGGCTCCCAAAGATAACGAATAAGATTGCTAGGTTGCTTAAAGCGCTTTAGGAGCTCATTTAGCGGTATGTCTTGATCTAGCTTGAAGCTGATTAATTTTAACTGAATAAAAAAACGAATGGCTGAGTAACGTTCCGACCAGTTCAAGCCTTTGCAAGTCAGCAATCCCATTAACAAGTTGAGTGGGGCAGGTAGAGATTGATATGATTTTAGATGTAATGCTTGGTGTATGTTGAGATTGAGTGGTTGTCTCAGTACAGATTCTTTTTCATCCAATCCAATTTTTTTCATTAATCGTAATGTTTGATGATAAGCACCTAATAAAATATGTTGGCCATTGTCTAAGCTGAGGCCTTTCCAATCAACACTTCTGGCTCTTCCTCCAAGTTGAGGTGCGGTCTCAAATACAGTGACTTTAACTCCGTGCGAACTTAATTCAGTAGCTGCCGCAAGGCCAGCTAGACCGCCACCAACAATAGCTACCTTAATATTTGATGAATTAAGTTTCATCGGTTTTTTAGTATTTTATGAAAGTTTTGCAT
>JBEDFH010000160.1:632-3951 GCA_041175265.1 Pseudomonadota bacterium
TACGGAGAGGCGGCAGTGAAATTCTGGCATTAAGCACTTGGATTGGATTGTCTGCTTTTATTTCGCGAAGTAGGGTGCGGTAGATTGCCGCCATCATGAGGCCTGTTCTTTGTGTCTTTCTATCCTCTGATGGTAGTTCAAGCAATGCACGATCATAAAAAGTTTCAGCACGTTCTATCTGAAATTCTAGAAGTGCTTGAGTTCTATCGGACGATTGGCTGTTAAGAATTTCGGCTTCAGTCACCCCGAATTTTTTCAGTTCATCTAAAGGAAGGTAAATGCGGTTTCTACGTGCATCTTCACCGACATCGCGGATGATGTTCGTGAGTTGTAATGCCATTCCTAGATCATGAGCATATTTCAGTGTTTTACGGTCCTTAAAGCCAAAAATTTGTACAGATAGTAAACCAACAACACTGGCGACACGGTAGCAGTAAAGTTGTAATTGTTTAAAGTCAGCATAGCGATTTTGATCTAAATCCATTTCCATGCCGTCAATGATTTCTAAAAAATGTTCTTCATCAAGATGATAGCGTTCAATAGCTTCTGCTAAAGCTTTGCTAACTGGGTGTTGTGGTTTACCTGCGTATAAATGAGCGATCTCTGTACGCCACCAAGCAAGCTTAATACGAGCAACTGAGATGTCTTTGCAATCGTCGGCAATATCGTCTACTTCTCTACAAAATGCATAAAGTGCTGTAATTGCCTGGCGCTTCGCTTTAGGTAGAAATAAAAAGCTGTAATAAAAGCTGGATCCGCTAGATGAGCTGTAATAAAAGCTAGATCCGCTAGATGCGGCTTTTTCTTTGCAGTATTCGTTAGGGGTCATCTAGATAAAATCTTATTTTTTAGTGGCGGCGCGATAAGCCATATAAAGCCAGTCTTTTTTATTTAAACTTGGGCGATGATTAAAAACATCACCGTGGGCTTGATGAAGTTTCTTTAAGATTCGTTCGCCACCAGCAATCATCATTCGCATTTCAAAACCTATACGTCCTGGTAGTACTAAACCAAGAGGCGCGCCTGCCTGTAGAAGTTTTCTGGCGCGATTAATTTGGAACTCCATCATGAGTGACCATGTGCCACTGTTATCTTTTTTGTTGATTTGGGCTTCTGTCACTTTGTAGTGATTGAGTTCATCTTGCGGTAGGTAAATACGATTTTTTTCAATATCTATCGCAATATCTTGTAAGAAGTTGATGAGTTGCAGGGCGCTACATATAGCGTCTGCCATTCCGATATTTTTTGGGCTATCTTGACCATATAAAGCTAATAGCAAGCGTCCAATTGGATTGGCTGATAAGCGACAATAGGACATCACTTCACCAAAATTTTCATAACGAGTTTTAGTGACGTCTTGGGTAAATGCGTTGAGTAAATCATAGAAGGGATCAAGCTTTAATTTCTTAGCTTCTATCATTGCTGCTAAAGCAATAAATAAATCTGTTTGTGGATTCTTTTTGGCTTTGATTAAGTCAAGCTCAGCTTTGAAGCCATTTAGTAGTGCAATTCTTTCATCTGGTCTTAAATTACCCTCATCTGCAAAGTCATCAGCTTGTCGGGCAAATGCGTAAATTAGTCCGATAGGCTCACGTAATTTCCTGGGTAGCAGAATTGATGCAACTGGAAAATTTTCGTAATGTTTCGAAGCTAGCTTTAAACTGGCTCGGGTAGTAGCTTTAATATTCATATGTGCTTTAGAGTATGCCATAAAAACATGAGCGCGATAATAATTGGATTGCGCTACAATTTGACTTATTACGCACTATTAATTTAGGAAACTTATGCTCGGTATTATCGGCGGTACAGGCCTTGCGGCCCTCGAGAACTTAAAAATTACACGTCGTCAAATTATACGTACCCCTTATGGTGAACCTTCGGGTCCGCTCACTTATGGTGAAATAAGCGGAAAAACAGTCGTATTTTTACCTAGGCATGGTAACGGGCACACCATCCCGCCTCATGCGATTAATTACCGCGCTAATATTTGGGCGCTACAATCTGAAGGCGTTAAGGATATTGTTGCAATTGCAACAGTTGGTGGCATTAACGCTGGCATGACGCCTGGGACCATCTCACTTCCTGATCAAATTATTGATTACACCCATGGGCGTAAAAATACTTACTTTGATGGAATGAGCCAAGAAAGCAATCAGCCTGTTACGCATATTGATTTTACAGAGCCTTATAGTGCGGTTACCCGTAATTTGTGTTTGGAAGCAGCATCGCTTGCAGGTGAAACTTTGGTTAATGGAGGGGTTTACGCGGCGGTACAAGGCCCAAGGTTGGAGACTGCAGCAGAAATCAATCGATTAGATCGAGATGGTGCAACGATTGTTGGTATGACCGGTATGCCAGAAGCTGCGTTGGCGCGTGAGCTGGGGGTGAATTATGCAGCGATTTGCCCTGTAGTAAATTTTGCAGCTGGGCGAGGTAATAGTCTTCATGAGATTCGTTATGAAGATATTAGTGAAGTCTTGGATGCAACGATGGCGCGTGTATGCCTGGTGATTGAACAGGTGGTGATGCTTTATGGCCATTAGACCTGTTCTTAAAATGGGTCATCCGGTGTTGCTTCAATCTGCAGCAAGTGTTGAGGCTTTTGATACACCTGAGTTACATGCGTTAATTAATGATATGCAAGATACGATGCAGCATATGAATGGAGCCGGTATTGCTGCACCTCAAATTGGTGTGAGCCAGCGAGTTGTTATTTTTGGTGTCGGACAAAACCCAAGATATCCAGATGCAGAACAGGTTCCTTATACCGTTTTGATTAATCCAGTACTGACTTTTGTTGGAGATCAGATGGAAGATGGTTGGGAGGGCTGCCTTTCTGTGCCAGGTATGCGCGGTATCGTTCCCAGATATCAACGATTACACTACAAGGGATTTGATCAGTATGGCCAAGTGATTGATCGTTTAGTGAGTGGGTTTCATGCTAGGGTGGTTCAGCACGAATGTGATCACTTGGATGGCGTTTTATATCCCATGAGAATTCAAGATCTTAGACAATTTGGGTATACGGATGTACTTTTTCCTGATTCAGATATAGCAGACGACTAAATTCTGGTGTTATAATGCGGCCCTCAGCAACGATATATCGCTGAAAAAAGACGGAAGAGTGGCAGAGCGGTTTAATGCTACAGTCTTGAAAACTGTCGTGGGTTCACGCCCACCGTGAGTTCGAATCTCACCTCTTCCGCCACCTCAGACCAAAAAGCGCCTTCTAGGCGCTTTTTTTATTTGTATTTGACTAGATAATAAAAAAGGGAGCCAATGGCTCCCTTTTTTATTTAAGTGGCAATTATTTATTAAC
>JBEDFH010000161.1:0-2553 GCA_041175265.1 Pseudomonadota bacterium
TGAAATAGAGACAATACGCATTACTCCCGAACACAGCATCGCCATCAATCCAGCTTTTGATGTGACCCCAGCAAAATTAGTCACGGGCATCATCACAGAACGTGGCGTTTGCGCACCCAATGCACTGAAATCATTATTTAAGGACTAGGTTGATGCGAGCACAATTATTAGCGATAGCTCAACAACTCTCTGAACTAGGACTAAACAAAGGTACCTCGGGCAATGTGAGCGTTAGACATGAAGACGGCTTCCTTATCACGCCATCCGGAATGAATGTTACAGAGATGCAAACAAGCAGCATGGTCATGATGTCGATGGATGGCACACCAAAGAGCGATGGCAAGCCTTCTAGCGAATGGCGTTTTCATCGTGACATCTACCAAGCAAAACCGCATGTTGGGGCTGTAGTTCACACCCATTCAATGTTTGCCACTACCCTTGCCTGCCTTCAGAAAGATATCCCACCATTTCACTACATGATTGCGATTGCTGGCGGCGATAGTATTCCTTGCGCACCCTACGCCTTATTTGGAACGCAAGCCCTATCTGATGCCGCCATTACTGCCTTAAAAGACCGTAAAGCCTGCCTACTAGCGAATCACGGCATGATTGCAATAGGCAAAGACTTAAAACAGGCACTCGCCATCACTCAAGAAGTTGAAACTCTGTGCGAACAATATTGGCGAGCACTAAAAATTGGCGAGCCTTACCTACTGAGTAAACAAGAAATGGCCGAGGTGTTTGAGCAATTCAAAGGTTACGGAAACTGGAATCAATCGTGATTCACAAACGCATGCTATTAAGCTTCCTCTTATTCATTGCCCTTGGTGGTTGCCATACTAAAACCGAAGAAACAAAGATGGTCGGTGATGACAAAGACCATCATGGCTGCATCCCTTCTGCTGGATATCAGTGGTGCGGTAAAGAAAATAAGTGCGTGAGAAGCTGGGAATTAGCCCAAGAAAAAAGCTTGGAAAATACAGCTGAAGCTTTTGAAAGTTATTGTCAGCAATAAAGCAAAAAGCCAGCTTTAAGCTGGCTTTTTCTATTTCTTGGTCGGGACGGCAAGATTTGAACTTGCGACCCCTTGCACCCCATGCAAGTACGCTACCAGGCTGCGCTACGCCCCGACGATGCCGCTTACACGGCAGGCTGAATTATATCGGAAATCAGAGGGGCTCAACAGCAAGGCTGTGAGAACTAGCTAGTTTTGAGTAGTGACAACACTTCTGCTAAGCCTTGACGCAAAAATTGCATATTAGGCAAAGCCGTATTGCTTGAAGCGGCTTCAATAGTTTGTGTTGGTATTAATTCTGATGGTGGCTCTACTGTTGGCGCAGACGTAGAGCGAATCTCTTCATGGCCATCTAAGCGATTACGCGCACCACTAATGGTAAAGCCTTGCTCGTATAACAACTCGCGGATACGACGAATGAGTAGAACCTCGTGATGCTGATAGTAACGGCGATTGCCGCGACGCTTCACTGGTTTTAGCTGAGTAAACTCTTGCTCCCAGTAACGAAGGACGTGCGGCTTCACCCCGCACAACTCGCTCACTTCACCAATGGTGAAATAGCGTTTTGCGGGGATAGGAGGAAGCTCTAACTTAAGCGCTTGCTCCGCCATAAGTTTCTTCTACTTTGCTTTTTAATTTTTGACTTGCGTGGAATGTCACAACACGACGTGCTGTAATAGGAATCTCTTCGCCAGTTTTAGGATTGCGGCCTGGACGCTCAGATTTCTTACGTAATTCAAAATTACCGAAACCTGATAACTTCACTGGCTCGCCTGATTCCAATGCAACGCGAATTTCTTCAAAGAACGCTTCCACCATATCTTTAGCTTCGCGCTTATTTAATCCAACTTGTTCGAACAAGAGTTCTGCCAAGTCTGCTTTTGTTAATGTCATGCCAACCTCTCAACTACTTATTTGAATTTAAAACAATTTTCAATCATGTCATTTGTGTCAATAATTTCACATTTAACATTATTTAAGCTTTTTTCACAAGCGAAAAGCACTTACCTAAGATCTGCACCATGTTGATTTTTAATCAATTCTAGCAATGAAGCCATGACGCTATCTACTTCTGCATCGGTTAAAGATTTCTGTGTATCTTGCATCAAAACATAAAACGCTAAGCTCTTCTTATCTTCAGCAATGCCTTTACCACGATAAACATCGAACAAAGCAATGTCTGTCACAAACTGGACTTTCGCTTTTTTCATGGTCTTAATTAAAGCATCAACACTTATGGCTTCATCTACCACGACTGCAATATCTCGACGCACAGGCGGGAATTTAGCCACTTCTGAATATTTAGCAATACTGCGTTGTTGCAGTGGCGCCAAATCCATTTCAAAAAGTACTGCGCCTTTTGGCAATTGGTAATGCTGTTGCCATTTAGGATGCAATTTACCAATCCAACCAATAGAACGACCACGCACAATAATTTGCGCAGTTTGTCCTGGATGTAAAGCTGGATGTTGCGCGGCAACATATTCAGCACGACCACCGGTTAATGCATCCACGTCAGCTTTAACATCATAAAAATC
>JBEDFH010000162.1:0-2553 GCA_041175265.1 Pseudomonadota bacterium
AAGCTGCTGCACCTGGCGCTGGGGTATCAATCACGAAACGTACCAAAATAATAATGCTATAAATCAACATGGTAATCGCCGTTGCGCGTTGCCATGCCCAGTCACTGAATCCGTGAGCAGGTTTTCTACGATCTACCATAACCAAACCCCCATCCATAGCGTGAGTGAGATACTCACAATCAACACAGCTCGACTCGTTGCACGCGCATATTTCAATCGCAAACCATAATGTGCGTCTAAGGCTAAATGGCGGATACCTGCACAAGCGTGATGAGCGTAAGCCCAAGTCACAGATAAACAAATGAGCTTAGCAAGCGGATGATGGAGAACCGCTTGCGCTTGCTCAAAACTAGCATCACTACTCAAACTAAGTTGCAAAACCCATAACAACAAAGGCAACAATAAAAATAAAAATGCACCACTCACTCTGTGCATAATCGATACCAAGGCTGGCATCGGTAATCTAATCGTGAACAAATTCAGATTTTTAGGCCGATTTCTTTTCACATTCTTTTGATTAAGATTCGACATATTATTGTCCTTGCTCATCTCTCGCAGCATCGGCAACTCGGCCTGAAACACGCTCCATTAATCGCGGGTCAAAAGGCTTAGGAATAATGTATTCCTTACCAAAAGAAAGCTCGGTTAATTGATACGCATCCAATACTTCTTGCGGAACAGGCTCTCGTGCAATTTCAGCTAGCGCTTCAGCAGCTGCAACTTGCATTGCAGTTGTAATTTGCTTGGCTCTTGCGTCTAAGGCACCGCGGAATAAATAAGGAAAACACAAAGCATTGTTTACTTGATTAGGAAAATCTGAACGGCCTGTAGCCATCAAAATATCATCACGAACAGAATGCGCTAAAGCTGGCAGAATTTCCGGATCAGGATTAGCAAGTGCAAAAACAACTGGCTTAGGCGCCATGATTTTTAACAATTCAGGAGCTAACGCATTTGCTGCAGACACACCAATAAATACATCCGCATCTTGCATCGCTTCTGCTAACGAATTGACATCTCGAGCTGTTGCCAAATCACGATTCATATCATGTAAATCTGCTCGGTCTTTTTTCAACACACCAGACTTATCAACCATCACCAAATGCTGAGCACCCATTACTTTCAATAATCGAGCACATGCACAGCCTGCGGCGCCAGCGCCCAAGAACACGATTCGCGCATCCGCTAATTTTTTTCCTTGCAGCGTCAGCGCGTTAATTAAAGCAGCACCGACAATCACAGCTGTTCCATGCTGGTCATCATGAAAAACAGGAATATCTAAGCGCTCACGTAACTCTTTTTCAATACGGAAACAATGCGGAGCAGCAATATCTTCTAAATTAATACCGCCAAATGTTGGCGCAATATTTACAACCGTCTCAATAAATGCTTCAACACTTGGCGCAGTGACTTCAATATCAAACACATCAATATCAGCAAATCGCTTAAATAAAACAGCCTTACCTTCCATCACTGGCTTACTCGCCAATGCACCCATATTTCCCAAACCTAATACTGCAGTTCCATCGGTAATCACCGCTACCAAATTTCCCTTATTGGTGTACTTGTAAGCGTTCTCAGGATCACGATTAATTTCACGAACAGGTTCAGCGACTCCAGGGGTATAGGCCAAAGACAAATCGGCTTGCGTAGCACAAGGCTTAGAAGACTCTACTGATAGTTTTCCAGGTTTAGGAAACTGATGGTATTGCAACGCACGTGATTTTAAATCGCTCATAAGGTTTTCTCTTTTTCAGAATACGAATATCTGGTTATTCAAGCTCGTTGTGATAATGATATTGATCGGTATGACACAATCCCAAACGCCACTCCAATGGTCGATCACCATAGGTATAAGCAACACGTTCAATCTGGAGTACTGGCGCACCTTCCGCCAAATCAAGCGCTTCAGCAGTTTCAGCTTCAGCTGCCACCGCTTTAATCTCTTCATGCGCACCGATCATACGAATGCCATATTCCTGCTCATACATTCTGTAGAGCGCACCTTTGTAATCATCAATCTGCTTTGCAGATAATCCTGAAAACTCAGAAGACGGCACAACAATATGATCTAAAATCAAAGGTCGCCCCCCGATAATTAATACACGCTTAATTTCAATAACCGCAGCGCCCGTTTTTAAATTGAGTTTTTTAGCTACTTTTGCACTAGCTTTAGTACGAATGCATGACAACAGCTGATTTTGAGGAACGCCTTTTTGTCCATCTTCACCAGTCAATCGCAAAAATCTTAACTTCATCACCTCTTCATTGTGCGTCATCACGTAAGTACCCTTACCTTGCCGACGCATCAAAATACTCTCAGACACCAACTCATCGATCGCTTTGCGAACCGTCCCCTGACTTACTTGGAAACGCGCAGCCAGCTCCATTTCACTTGGAATCATTTCGCCAGCTTTCCACTCACCATCGATTAAACTTTGCGTAAGCATGCGCTTAATCTGCTCGTAGAGTGGCTGATATAGAAGGACTTGAGGTGCAGTTACAGTATTCATGTTGGCAAGTTTACTCTAGAAATTTAATCAAAGTCTATAG
>JBEDFH010000163.1:0-2550 GCA_041175265.1 Pseudomonadota bacterium
GTCGATGGATTATCTAAGCTCGATAAAATTGAATTCCAGAGTGCGACAGAAGCACAAGCTGAGAACTTCCGAAAAATGTTGTTGGCGATGTCGCAAGATGTTCGCGTCATTTTGGTGAAGTTGGCTGATCGTTTGCATAATATGCAAACCTTAGATGTTATGAAGCCAGAAAAGCGTCGTCGTATTGCGCGTGAAACCTTAGAAATTTACGCGCCGATTGCGAATCGTTTAGGTTTGAATGAAATTTACCAAGAGCTAGAAGACTTAAGTTTTAAAAATCACTACCCGATGCGATATGGGGTTTTGTCTAAAGCAATTTTGGCGGCTCGTGGCAATCGTAAAGAAGTCGTCGGTAAGATTCTAGATGCTGTTAAAGATCGTTTAGCGGAGATGAAAATTGATGCTGAGGTTTATGGCCGCGAAAAGCATCTCTATAGTATTTATAAAAAGATGACGGGTAAAACCATCGCTTTTTCACAAATTTATGACATCTATGGTTTCCGTGTAGTCGTTAAAGATTTGCCAGCTTGCTACGCCGCTTTAGGTGTATTGCATGGTTTGTATAAACCTATTCCCGGTAAATTTAAAGATTATATTGCCATTCCAAAAGCGAACGGCTATCAGTCATTACACACGACTTTATTTGGGCCATTTGGCACACCAATTGAAATTCAAATTCGTAGTCAAGAAATGCATAATATTGCAGACGCAGGCGTTGCTGCACATTGGTTATATAAAACCACTGATGCACATTTCACTGCGATGCAACAGCAAACTCATCAATGGCTACAACGTCTGCTTGAAATTCAATCGGAGAGTGCGGACTCACTAGAGTTCTTAGAGCATCTAAAAGTAGATTTATTTCCTGACGAGGTTTATGTCTTTACGCCCAAAGGCAAGATTCTTGCCTTGCCAAAAGGTGCAACTGCTGTTGACTTTGCATACGCTGTACATACTGATATCGGTAATCGTTGTGTCGCCGTTAAAATCAACCAAGAACTCGCGCCATTAAGATCAGAATTACGTAATGGTGATCATGTGGAAATTATTATAGCTGCACATGCACATCCTAATTCTGCGTGGTTGAATTATGTGGTCTCAGGTAAAGCGCGTGCGCACATTCGCCATTTCTTAAAATCTCTCAAATCAAATGAATCTGCTGAGCTGGGTGAGCGCATGCTGAATAAAGCATTGCTGGCATTGCATACGGATTCAAGCAAAATTAGTGACACGCAGTGGCAAAAATTATTGCGTGATTATGGCGCCAAAAATAAACAAGAAATTTTGACGGATATTGGTTTAGGTAAACGATTAAATGTAATGGTTGCGCATCAACTCATGGCGATGGGGGAGGAGCATGGGGAGCGTCATGCTAAGCATACAAACAAACCACTCGGTACGATTACAATTCGCGGGTCGGAGGGCATGGCAGTCCAGTTCGCTCAATGCTGTCGTCCTATCCCTGGTGATCCGATCTTAGGCTTTATTAATAAAGATAAAGGCTTGGTGATTCACACGCATGATTGTCCATCGATTCGCAAGTTTAGAGTGGATCCTGAGAAATGGTTGGATGTCGAATGGGATCCAGATACTAAACGTTTATTTAAAGTGAATTTAAAGCTAGCAACTGCTAACAAACCAGGTATGTTAGCCAAAATTGCTGCGGGGATTGCCCAAGCAAATTCCAATATTGATCACATCAGTATGGAAGAGTCTGATAACAGTGCTTATACCAATATTATGTTTACGGTACAGATTGAAAATCGTGTTCACCTGGCTGAACTGATGCGTAAATTACGACGTATTCCAGAGGTGGTGCGTATTAATCGTGTTAAAGGTTCGGGTGCTGAGCAGCGTGCCCAATAACTGATAATTTAAGGAGATTTTATGGGCGAGTATTTCAACAAAGGGCAACGGCAGTTGCAAGATGAATTTGAAACACGACCACTTGCTGATCGTCTCCAGGCTGGAATTATTCAGGCGACGATTACACCTCCAGATGCTGAATTTATCGAAGCGCAAAACATGTTTTTTTTGGCGACCGTAGATGATAAAGGTCAGGCGAATTGTTCATATAAAGGCGGTCAAAAAGGTTTAGTTAAAGTTGTGGATGAAACCACATTAGCTTTCCCGATTTATGACGGTAATGGCATGTTTATGTCAGCAGGAAATGTGCTGGTGAATGGACAAGTTGGTTTGTTGTTTATTGATTTTGAGCGTCAAGCCCGTGTGCGCGTTAATGGTGAAGCAAGTATTGCTGCTAACGATGAATTGCTTAAACATTGGCCGGAATCAGTTGTGATTGTGCGTGTTAAGGTGCGCGAAACTTTCCCGAATTGTCCGCGTTATATTCATAAAATGACCCTGGTTGAAGAATCCGCGTTTGTTCCTAAAGTAAATTGCACAACACCGGATGCTACATGGAAGAAACTTGAAATAGTGGCTGATGTATTGCCACCTAAGGATGCACATTTAGCGAGTAACGAACAAGATGTATTAGCCGCGATTAATCGTAATTAGTATTTATTAATTTTTGACAATGTAATTAGG
>JBEDFH010000164.1:0-2539 GCA_041175265.1 Pseudomonadota bacterium
CATTTTCTCTTCATTCACTATTTTTTCTAAGAGCACTTTAAAATCTGCACCAACCTCAGGATGACGCAAACCCAAGCGTACCGTTGCTTCCATATAACCTGCTTTAGAGCCACAATCATATCGCACACCATCATATCGATAAGCCAATATCTGTTCTTCTGCAAGCAAAGCAGAAATACCATCAGTGAGCTGAATTTCACCACCAGCACCTGGCTTAACATTATCTAAATGATGGAAAATTCGTGGAGTCAAAATATAGCGGCCAACAACACCTAAAGTTGAAGGCGCTTCTTCTGGTTTTGGTTTTTCAACAATCGCTGAAACTTGCTCGATTTTTTCATTCACTGGTGTTGCTGCGACAATCCCGTAACTCTTTGTTTGTTCACGCGGTACATTTTGTACCCCTAATAATGAACAACGGTAATAATCATAAGCTTCCACCATTTGCTTCATGACCGGCACTTTTCCGTCTAACAAATCGTCAGCCAACAATACAGCGAAGGGTTCATCATTGACGACCGGACGTGCAATTCGAACAGCATGACCCAGACCCAAAGCCTGAGCCTGACGAATGTAAATACAGTTCACATGCTTAGGGATAATGTTCTGAACGATTTTAAGCAATTCTGTTTTACCATTACGCTCAAGCTCATTTTCCAACTCATAAGCCATATCGAAGTGATCAGGAATCGCGCGTTTATTTCGGCCAATAATAAAAATCAAATCGGTAATACCCGCTTCAATCGCTTCTTCCACCGCATATTGAATTAAAGGCTTATCAATAATCGGCAACATTTCTTTAGGATTGGCTTTTGTTGCTGGCAAAAAGCGTGTGCCAAGACCAGCAACTGGAAAAACAGCTTTCGTCACTTTTTTCATATCATTACCTTTGATCTGCAATTGGATTATTCAGCAACAGGTGTTTGATAATTTGATTTTAAATTATCAGTTAAATGCGGCGTCAATACTTGTAACATTTGTGCAAAAACTTTCGGATTGCCAGCAACAATATTACCGGTATCAATCCAGGTCTCATTGCCTTCAAAATCCCCAACAATGCCACCAGCCTCCTGAATCAACAATGCACCTGCAGCAATATCCCAAGTTGATAAATCAATTTCCCAGAAACCATCAAACCAGCCTGCTGCAACATAAGCCAAATCTAATGCAGCAGCACCCGGACGACGAATACCTGAAGTCTTTTTGACCATGTCTTTGAACATGCCCATGTAAGCATCTAAATTGCTAAAGTCGCGGTATGGAAAACCTGTACCCACAATAGAATCTTGCAACTTAGCACGGTTGCTCACGCGAATGCGCTTGTCATTCAAGAAAGCACCACGACCACGTGTCGCAGTGAATAAATCATTTCGATTAGGATCATAAACAACCGCTTGTGAGAGTTGTCCGTTACTCATCAGCGCGATAGAAATTGCATACTGTGGAAAACCATGCAAAAAGTTAGTCGTGCCATCTAAAGGATCAATAATCCAAATATGCTCGGCTTCTTTACCATCCTTACCACTTTCCTCACCCCAAAAGCCGTGTGTTGGATAGGCTTCTTTAAGCGTATCAATAATCGCTTGTTCAGCATTACGATCGACTTCACTTACAAAGTCATTGTAAGTTTTAGTTTGAACTTTAATTGCGCCCACATCTTGTGATGCGCGATTAATGATAGCGCCAGCGCGGCGAGCGGCTTTAACCGCATTTGTAAGCATTGGATGCATGTGTATTTTCCATGTTTGCCACTGCCCGCAATGGGCAGCTTTGTAGTAAATCTACATGAGGCAAGATTAAAGAGCTGTTAAAATAGTATTTTAATGCTTTCTGCCACTAGCGCCAAACATCTTGCTTAATCAATTCCGCATTATTCTTTGTCAAACAAGTCATCCAGGCAACATAGGCTCCGCTGCGCGCGCTATGAAAACAATGGGGTTAAATCAACTGTATTTAGTTCAACCCAAACACTTTCCAGATGCTGAAGCCAATGCCTTGGCATGTGGTGCAGTAGATTTATTAGAAAACGCCGTGGTGTGTGAGACACTTGAAGATGCATTAAAAGGCTGTGCCTTAGCTATTGGCATGAGCGCTCGAAAACGCCAGATTTCTCATGAACTCATTTCAGCTAGAACGGCAGCAATTCGTGCAGCGGAGATTGGTGCTAACCAACAACAAGTTGCTTTAGTATTTGGTACTGAGATGAGCGGACTCTCTAATCGTGAATTAGATTTATGCCAACTATTAGCAATGATTCCAACCAATCCTGACTTTTCATCATTAAATGTCGCGGCGGCTGTGCAAGTGATATGTTATGAATTACGTATGGCATCATCGGAATCTAAGCTGATAGAAAGTGAACCTAAAACACCGCTAGCGACGAGTGACGATGTTGAAGGGTTTTATCAACACTTAGAAGAAACACTTGTGAAGATTGGTTTTCTCAATCCACAAGAACCTAAGAAACTGATGCCACGAGTTCGTAGAATTTATGCCCGAGCACGTTTAGAAAAAGAAGAAGTGAATATCTTGCGTGGTA
>JBEDFH010000165.1:0-2717 GCA_041175265.1 Pseudomonadota bacterium
ATAAGTAATTGAAAATATTGCACTACAGGATTTTGGTGCTAAAAATACCATTACAAATTGTCATTTTTAATAAATTTGGTACATTATTCATATTTGTATTTATAATGATTTGCTACTACATCTTTAATACTGATTTTACAGTTTATTAAATTGGCTTTACTCAAAACAAAACGACAAACCAAACGCGTGAAACTAACGCGTTGCAAGCTATCTAAAAAAGATCAGCTCAAGCTGATTGAGTTCTTTGTGCTCGGCGTTACTGCAAGATCTGCTGCCGACGTACTAGAAATGCAACCTAACACCACCGCACTGTTCTATCGAAAAGTGCGCGAGATCATTGCGTTCTATTTGTCTCAAGAAGCGAAAGAAATGTTTAACGGTGATTTTGTATTGGATGAATCACAGTTTGGCTTATCTCGTCGCGGCAAACGCCCCTTAAGCGATGAGAACAAGCGTGCGGTATTTGGCATATTAGCTAGAGACGGCAAAGTATTTACTAAAATGACCGGCCAGATCAACGTTGACTTATTACTTGGCAACACACAGCGTGTAATACCTGACAGCATGGTTTATGGTGATAGCAACGCAGATGCTTTAGATGTGAACGAGTTTCATCAGGAACGTGTTCATCAGCCAGAAATTATTGATGCGGCAAAATACTCGATTGGCGAAACAGAAAACTTCTGGAACCAAACAAAACGGGTATTAAGGAAATATAACGGCATTCCAAAATCAACTTTTCCACTGTTCTTAAAAGAATGTGAGTTTAGGTTCAATTACGGTAGCCCAAAACAACAACTAAAAACATTAAAAGCTTGGACGGGCATTTAATCCTGTAGTACTTCCTATAAAAATCATTTCCAATATAATGGGCTTTGTTAAATTACAACAAAGCCTTTTTTATTTTGAATGACGCCCAAATTATCGAACGTTTAAAACGGATCACCTCCGAACTCAAAGTCATTTTTGATTTAAGTCCTGACGGTTTTATTTCATTTAATGAAAAAGGGATACGCACTTATGTAAATCCGGCGCTACTCAATATGACCGGTTTAACACGAGATAGCATCGAAGACATTTCTCAAGATGAGTTCGAGCTTATTTTAAAAACATTGTGCATCCCATCAAACGAACATCGTTATGGTCAGGATCCAGACCTACTAGTATTCAAAAAAACGCCACCTATTATCGTAAAAAGATTTAAGAAAGCCTCTATTGCGGAAGACGGAGAAGCAATGGGTAGCATTCAATATTTCAGAGACATTACCCAAGAAATATTGCTCGATAAAATTAAAAGTGATTTCTTAGCGATGGCAGCTCACGAAATCAGAACGCCTATGGCAAACATTCAAGGCTATACAGAGCTACTACTTAAAAAGAAATATCCTGCCAATCAAGAACAAGCTTTTTTGGAAAGTATTCTTAGACAATCAACACGTCTAACAAACATGATTAATGATTTATTGGATTTATCAAAAATCGAATCACAGAGCGCCAATCAATTGGTTAAAACAGATTGCAATCTCAAGGAACTCATTAATAAAGCAGTTACTGATAGTTTTGTTAATAGATTAGTCAAATTTGAAACAGAATCGCCAGAAATCTCAATAAGTGTTGATGGCGAAAAAATCACCCGTGCTCTGATGAATGTTTTCTCTAATGCGATTAAATACTCAGCACAGGACAGCATAATTTCAATTGAATTAAAGCCCGCTAAAGATCGTAATGAGGTAGGTATTTTCGTCACTGACCAAGGCATTGGAATGACGGCCTCGCAACTGGACAAACTCTTCACCCGTTTTTACCGTGCAGATACATCAGGCAAGACTAATGGCACAGGATTAGGTTTGTGTTTAGTGAAAGAAATTATGGAACTACACGGCGGTCGAATTGAAGTCTCATCAACCTTTGGAAAAGGAAGCCAAATTAGCTTATGGCTTCCTTTAAATGAATAATTAAGTTTTTTGGCTCATCGCGATTTGATGCCATTTTTCAGGGCCAGTGGTGTGTACTGAAACGCCTTGGGCATCCACAGCAACTGTCACAGGCATATCTTTAACATCAAACTCATAAATCGCTTCCATGCCCAAATCTGCAAAAGCAACAACACGTGCTGATTGAATCGATTTTGAAACTAAATAAGCTGCACCACCGACCGCAATTAAATAAACAGAATGATGTTTTTTAATTGAGTTAATTGTTTCATCTCCCCGTTCAGCTTTACCCACCATACCAAGCAAACCTGTTTTATCAAGCATCATGTCGGTAAACTTATCCATACGCGTTGCTGTTGTTGGACCTGCTGGACCAACGGCTTCCGCCCCAACAGGATCAACAGGACCGACGTAATAGATGAAACGATTTGTAAAATCAACACCTTCAGGCAACGATTCACCTCGAGCTAGAATCTCTGAAATACGTTTATGCGCAGCATCTCGACCTGTCAGCAACTTGCCACTTAGCAATAAAGTTTCACCCGGCTGCCAAGTTTGAACGTCCTGTGCTGTGACCGTATTTAAATCCACACGACGTGAGTGGGAGGCGTTTGTTTAACAGCACCCGCACCATTAAGCACAAAATGAGCATGGCGCGTTGCCGCGCAGTTAGGGATGACTGCAACAGGTAATGAAGCTGCGTGAGTTGGATAATCTAAGATTTTGACATCAAGCACTGTAGTCAGACCGCCCAAGCCTTGAGCACCAATGCCTAGCGAATTG
>JBEDFH010000166.1:0-2832 GCA_041175265.1 Pseudomonadota bacterium
ATTCGAATTTTTTCAATATCGGTCACACCCTTACTGTTTAAAAGCTTTTCTGCATTTAAGCAAAATGGACAACTTGCGCTTGTAAACATGACAATCTTTGACATGAACTTTCCTTTTTTAAATAAACAAATCAATCACCAGCACAGAATTGTACAGAAGAATTAGCGTATCCCATCAACGCAGGATAAAGAAAGACGCTTCAATGCTCATAAAACCATCAGCACCAGAAAAATTAATGCAGATTTATTAGTCAAAAATCACTAAAATAACGTATCAAACTCAATAGTCTTTGGAAATTCAAAAGTATGCACGTCACACCTGTTGTTTTACTCATTCTGGATGGATTTGGTTATCGCGAAGACATCACTGACAACGCGATTGCTCAAGCTAACAAACCGAATTGGGACAAACTCTGGGGAACTTACCCGCACACCCTTATCAATGCTTCAGAGAGCTTTGTAGGACTGCCAGAAGGTCAAATGGGCAACTCTGAAGTTGGACATCTCAACATTGGTGCTGGACGTATCGTATTTCAAGAATTTGAACGCATCAACAACGCCATTAGTAGCGGTGATTTTTTCAAAAACGACGTATTAATTGAAGCAACCAGTAAAGCCAAACAAAACGATAAAGCGCTTCACATATTAGGATTAGTTTCAGATGGTGGTGTCCATAGCCATCAGGATCATATTCATGCCATGATTAAAATGGCCGCAGAACAAGGCCTTACTAAAATTTACGTACATGCGTTTCTAGATGGCCGAGACACACCACCTGTGAGCGCTAAACCTTATCTTGAAAAACTAGCGCAAGAGATCAAGAAAATAGGCGCAGGTAAAATTGCCTCAGTCTGCGGTCGCTACTATGCAATGGATAGAGATAAACGTTGGGAGCGGGTCCAGCCAGCGTACCAACTGCTAACCGAAGGCCAGGCAGAATATACAGCGGCAACTGCAACAGAAGCTTTAGCACAAGCTTATGCCCGAGGCGAAAATGACGAATTTGTAAAAGCAACCGCAATTCGGGCAAATAATGAAGCGCCTATCTTTGTAGAAGATGGAGACGTGATTGTGTTTATGAACTTCCGTTCAGATCGCGCCCGCCAAATGACAAGCTGCTTTTTAGACGCTAGTTTTGATGGGTTTAAACGTAACAAGCTACCTAAGCTAGCAGGTTATTACACACTCACCATGTATGATAAAAATGAAGTGAATGCCAAAGCGGTATTCCCACCTAGCGATGTCAACAATACATTCGGCGAATACATTTCTGGACTTGGTCTCAAGCAGTTACGGATTGCAGAAACTGAAAAGTACCCGCATGTGACTTTTTTCTTTAACGGCGGTGAAGAAAAAGTCTTTGACGGAGAGGATCGCATCTTAGTGCCATCCCCTAAAGTAGCGACTTACGATCTACAGCCAGAAATGAGTGCATTTGAACTCACAGATAAATTAGAGGCCGCAATACTTAGCAATCAATATAGCGCAATCATCTGCAATTACGCCAACTGCGATATGGTTGGTCACACAGGTATGATGTCTGCAGCAATTAAAGCTGTTGAAACTTTAGACACTTGTATTGGACGTGTCGTAAAAGCAGCACAAAGCATTGGTGGGGAAGTGATTATTACTGCAGATCATGGGAACGTTGAGATGATGCAAGACGTAACTAATAACCAACCGCATACGCAACATACAACTAATTTAGTGCCTATGCTATACATCGGCCGCCCAGCGACAGCCGCGTTGACAGGCGCACTCTCTGATTTATCACCCACATTATTAAAAATGATGGGCTTGCCCCAACCTGCTGAAATGACAGGTCATGCTTTAATTGAATTTAATGACACTCATGCTTAACTCAAAAATATTAATTAAACAGCTACTACTTGTCAGCCTTGCACTTGCACTTTCAAGCATCAGCTTAGGTGGGTATGCGACCAATAAATCAGAAAACACTAAAGTAGAAAAATCAAAAAAAACCGAAAAAATACAGCATAAAAAATCAACGCCGAAAAAAGTGGTGGCTAATAATCAAAATGCAAAAAGAATCTCAAATGAAAAACCCAAAGAAAGCTTATCGAACATTCATGAGCGTATAGAAAAACTCAAAAAAGATTTAGATCAAACTAAAGAGGCGCATGCGGACGTCGCTGACGCACTTAAGAAAAGTGAAAAAGCAATCAGTGAAACTAATCGAAAGCTTTTTGAGATTAAACAGGATCATCAAAAATACAGCGAAACACTACAATCACTGCAACACCAAAAATCAAGCTTAGAAACAACGCTAAGTCAGCAGCAATTACAACTCAGCAAACAACTTTATCAACAATACGTCCATGGTGAAACACAATATTTGCCTATTATTTTAGATGCCAAAAATCCCAGTGAAATATCTAGACAGCTACAATATTTGTCTTACGTTGGGCATGCACGTAGCGATTTAATAGAGTCGATGCAAAATAACTTGGGCAAGGTTACAAAGCTCAATGAGGAAACAGCAAGCACACTTAAACAAGTCGCAGAAACTCTTTCATCGAAAATCGATGCTCAGCGGAATGAAATTAGTAAACTGAAACGTGATGAAAAAAACCTGTCAGATTTAGTTGAGAGACTCGCAAAAGCTGCACAAACGAAAGCAACACCAAAGAAATCACCTGCATCAACCAGCAAATCCGATCAGCCTTCTGTGGCAATTCGCACCGAAGAGAGAGTACCTAGCCAACCAATCACTGTTGCTAAGAATGAAACGCTACCAAGTGCCGGATTCGATGGCGGTGACTTTTCAGCACTTCGTGGCAAACTGCATCTGCCAGTGAGGGGTGAAATTAGC
>JBEDFH010000167.1:0-2516 GCA_041175265.1 Pseudomonadota bacterium
CAAACAAACAAAATCGATTCATGCTGGCGATAAGGTGAGTGTCTGGTTTGAACCATCGAATGTCATACTTGGCATCGCCGCCTAAAAAGAAAAATGTTATTTCACAGTGATCTCTATAGATTTACGTAATTTCTCACCGTAGGAACGATGCACACCATCTGCAAATTGTAGGGTGAGTTTATATTTACCTGGCTGTAAAAATACTTCTGTTTCAGTCTGCCCTTTGCCGAAATGCTTATGCTGATTATCATTCGGGATGGTGTAGCCTTCTTCTATATCTCTGGCATTAATCAATAAATGATGATGGCCGGTACCAGTAGCCATCTCACCTGCAGGAGCGACTTTCATACCTGTTACAGCCATTTTTACGATGAAGGTGGTAGGTACGGTATCACCATCTTTAGGTTCAATAAAATCTATAGACTGTGCAAAAGACCATGCAGTGCATAATGTAGAAATTAGTCCTACCAAAACAAATTTGATTTTCATTTTTTCACCTATCTATTCATCAGAGTTTTATAGCAATTAATTTTATGATTATCGTTCAGGTAGGCTTACCGCACACGATATGCATTAATTCTTCATTTTGTGTACCACCTATAACATTACGCCAACCCTCTTCTTCGCCTGAGCTTTCACTGACTTTATCTCCGCTCAAATTTTTTCCAGAAAAGAATTCTCCAACGAGATTTCTAAATTTACTTTGACCACAGTCATATTCTTTCGTAGTACGGTTAGAAAGAACACCACGCAATGGAAAACTATAATTAAGCATTTCCATCACGCTTACAAATTTTCCATTCACAACGATGGTTTTTTTATCATAAAAAAATTCGGCTTTACCATTATCACCATACATTATCCAATCTGCTCTTGCAGAAAAACTCAACAGCAATCCTAACAACAAGAACATGAGTGTAATTAGGGAGCGCATAGCTATCTATTCCTGTTGGGGTTTAATAAATATTGCTTTGTATAAGTAGGCAGTAGCAACCAAAATAGCAAACAAATAAGAACCGATAGTTAAAACCCAATCAGTACAACCTAATTGTGGACCAATCAAATAACGAAATAAAAAGTACATCACAAATGCAATGCAAAAATAACGAATTTTTATAGCGCGTTTCAAGTCTTAGTTTCTCGCAATTTAAATAGAATTCACAAATACAATTAACGCTTCACGCTCTTCCTTACTAAAACCAGAAAAAGCATCTCTAGATTTTTTCGCTTCGCCACCGTGCCACAAGATCGCTTCCAACACATTACGTGCTCGACCATCATGTAAAAGATTGGTACTGCCATTGACTTGTGCTGACACACCCAAGCCCCATAAAGGCGCTGTGCGCCAATCACGTGGACCCGCTTTAAAATCAGGACGTCCATCTGCTAAATACTCACCCATATCATGCAATAGCATATCGGTATAAGCGCTAAAAGTTTTATTAGCGATATGCGGCATCAAAGGATAAGTTGAGGTTTTTAATTCTGGCAAATGGCAACTATGGCACTGTGCTTTTTCAAATAAATCTTTACCCCGCTTAAAAATGTCAGAGTCAGTATTGCGTGGTGCAGGTGCATCAACTGCAACTGACCAAAAAGTTAACTCATCCCATGCATAATCTAATAACTCTGGCTTATTCCCAGGTGGCATAGCACGACAAGCTTTTTGAATTTCAGGGCAGTTTTCTTCTATGTAGAGAGATGAGGTCACACCCATATCACCATGAAAGGCTGCTGCAATCTGCTGTTTTATGCTGGGTTGATTCGCTTTCCAACCAAATCGACCTAAGCTGACACGTTTATTTATATCGTCACGCACATAGTTTGGACGTCCATTTAAACCTTGTGCTTGCTGTGCTTTTGCAATCGCTAAGATATCTGCTTCACTGACTGCTTCTAAATAGCCCATGCCATAGACAGCTTGGGTATTACGCAGAGAAGTCATGACTTCACTACCTATCTCACCAAAATTTGGTTTTTCTATGCGGATTTTTGGTTTTCTGAGTTCAACCTTAGAACCATCACCTAGTGTGACGACTTCAGGTATCCACTCAATTATCAACTCTGCTTCTGCAGGCTTAAGGTTTTCTTTCAACCCTACATTGACTGCAAAGACTTGTAGCTGATCGCCATAATGTGGATGGGGCTTAGGTCCACCATCTGCACCTTCACCAGGAAGTGAAAGTCTTAATAATTGTTGGAATACGACTGCATCACCTGCATCATTGGTTCGTCCGCGACCACCCTGCAAATGACAACCAACGCAGGAGTTAGCTAGAAAGGTGGGACCTAATCCCCATTCACCACCGAGTAAAGGAAACACTACCCATGGTGCGCGGAATTGTTTTTCACCGGCTTTGAATTTTTGCAGTTGCTCATGACTCAACCCTTGTACAGGTTGCATATAGACTGCATTGGGAGCAATCGCCTTAGGAGAGGATTTAATGACTTGAGAGCTTGCATTTTTTACAAGCAAACTCGCTGTCATCACTATGATGAAAGACATCAAGCCTAAG
>JBEDFH010000168.1:0-2514 GCA_041175265.1 Pseudomonadota bacterium
TTGCAACGCGCTAAATCGATTAAGCAAGGTGATTTGATTGAAGTTGAATTAGAAAGCGGCGCAACGCTTAAAAGTAAGTCGGTGATTTTAGCGACGGGTGCTCGTTGGCGTGAATTAGGCGTACCTGGTGAAGCAGAGTATCGCGGAAAAGGCGTGGCTTATTGCCCGCATTGTGATGGTCCTTTGTTTAAAGGTAAGCCAGTTGCGGTGGTGGGTGGTGGTAACTCAGGTGTTGAGGCTGCGATTGACTTAGCTGGTATTGTGGCGCACGTCACTTTGCTTCAATTCGATAAAGAATTAAAAGCGGATGCAGTGTTGCAAGACAAGCTTAGATCATTGAGTAATGTCACTATTGTGACGAATGCGCAAACGACAGATATTACTGGCGATGGCACCAAGATGAATGGTTTGAATTATAAGAACCGTGAAACAGGTGAGTCCGTGCATATTGATATTGATGCGGTATTTGTTCAAATTGGATTGTTACCCAATACAGATTTCGTAAAAGGCACGATTGATTTGAGCAAATTTGGTGAGATTGAGATTAATTCACATGGTGCAACATCAATGCCAGGCGTATTTGCAGCGGGTGACGTCACCACCGTTCCTTACAAGCAAATTATTATTGCAATGGGTGAGGGTGCCAAAGCGGCACTTGGTGCATTTGATTACTTAATTCGTAAATAAGTATTAATTTAATCAATAAAAAAGCCCAGTCTATGCTGGGCTTTTTTTGTATCCATTCATACCTAAAGCACTTTTCGTCTTTCCATCATCGCTTGCGCTAGCGTGCCGCTATCAACATGTTCAATCTCGCCACCCATCGGCATGCCACGTGCGATACGGGTGAGTTTTAGGCCGTGTTTAGCTAGCATTTCGCTAATGTAGTGCGCAGTAGCTTCACCTTCAACCGTGTAATTAGTCGCTAATACGACTTCCTTCACCAAGCCATCTTGTGCACGTTTCAACAGTTTTTCTAGGCCAATCTCTTTAGGGCCAACACCATCAAGTGGGGAGAGTCTTCCCATGAGAACAAAATACATGCCCTCAAAGGCATGCGTTTGTTCCATCATCATCATGTCGGTCGGCATTTCTACCACACATAACAAGCTACTATCGCGATTACCTGAGGAGCACATTGGGCAAACAGGTTGTTCGCTAAACGTATTGCAAAGCTGGCAATGCCCAACCACTTGTAAAGCTGTGTCTAGTGCGTTGGCTAATAAATTAGCACCTGGCCTGTCACGTTGTAACAAGTAATAAGCCATACGCGTAGCGGATTTAGGGCCAACGCCAGGTAAGCAGCGTAAGGCTTCAATCAGTTGCTCAAGACTTGCAGGTGTTGACATCAGGTGGTGATTAGAAAGGTAATTTCATGCCGGCAGGCATTAAGCCGGCCATGCGTTGTTCAGATGTTTTTTCGGCTTTGCTTAGTGCATCTTTAAATGCAATCACGATCAAGTCTTCTAAGGTTTCTTTGTCGTCCATGACGCTATCATCAATACTCACGCGTTTTACTTCGTTACGACAAGTCATCAGAACTTTAACTAATCCGTTACTTGCTAAGCCTTCAACTTCAACAGTTGCGAGTTCTGCTTGAGCACGTTTCATGTTCTCTTGCATCATTTGGGCTTGTTTCATTAAATTGCCCATGCCGCCTTTGTTAAACATCTTTATTTCCTTTTAAATCTTAATGTTATTGAATAGGTTTAATACTGGATGGTATGACGTGTGCGCCAAAGTCAGACACTAAAGCCTGCACAAAAGGGTCTTGTTCAATCGCTGAAACAGCTTGTGATTGGACCGCTGCTTTTTCTTCAAAAATTTGTTTTGCTGGCGTATTGCCAGTTCCGCCTGCTGTTAAATTAAGCTTAATTTTTCTGCCAAAATGTTGCTGAATGGCTGCGCTTAATTTGTCTTGGTATGTGGCGTCTAAAAGATGTTTTTCAGACTCAGGGACGGTGAGATTAATATTGTTGTCATCAAATGATGCAAGCTCACAATTAAGTGCTAACGTCCTTGCTAAACCAAGTTTGAGTTCATCGATGAGTCCGCGCCAGTTGCCATCAAAACTATTCGCGCCTGTTATTGATGAAATCTCTTGAATTGGTGGTGTTTCGGTCATAGGCTCATCGCCAAACATCGAAGCAGTTTGAGTGTCGACAAATATTTCTTCAGCTTCTGGTGTTTCAGCAATCGTTGAAATTGGCACTGGTTTATTTTCTACAGGTGAAGCAACCTCAACTGGGTGTGTGATTTCTACAGTAGGTTGGCGAGTTTCAACTGCAACATGGGTTTCTGATGTAGGCGCTAATACTGGGGCTCTCTCTACAAAAGCAGGTCGAGCTGATTCTGTTGCCGCATTTAATGTTGCCGTTGCAGAACGTACCACAGGCGCTGTGCTAGCTGATGGTTTCGGTGCTTCAGTTGCAACAGCTTGAGATGCAATAGCAGAAGAAACACTAGGCTTTGCTTGTGAATGGTTTTGACCAATACCTTGCTGGCCGCTTGGTG
>JBEDFH010000169.1:0-2774 GCA_041175265.1 Pseudomonadota bacterium
TCCAACACCTCAATAACAACGTCGGTAAACTCCATTGTCTCTTCGGCTTTTTTGCGCGCTTGGGTCATGTGACCCGGATACCACTGAATTGCCATAAATTTCCTTTAATATTTCCATTAACTTTGTCGACGGCGCTTCGCCGTGCTATGCGCACTGTCTTCAGCTTGTCTTCGCGTTACTGAAAATATTACTAGAAAATTTCAGACTTAAAGCTGGGTGCTGACAACAGCGACATTCTAACATTCTGATCGAGGGTGCGTTTTATTATTCAAGCATGTGCTTCATCAGTTAAAATGTGCGCATGACTTTAATCCCTGAAATTAAGCCACAACAATCGATTGAATTGCTTAAGGCACTTCATATCCTCACGCGTGATGGCAAACTCAATCAAGACACGCGTCGTAAACTCAAGCAGGTTTACCATCTTCACGGCGCAGGTAAGTCTTATTTGGGTTTTATTCTTTACGATTTGTTCATGAAAGAGCAGACAGCAGGGCGCGTTGTAGGGATAGAAACGCGTGCCGAGCTCGTCCAAAAATCAAAAGAACTTGCTGAGCAATTGCATTTTGATCGGATGGATTTTCATCACTTGAGTGTTGAAGAGTCGATGACTTCGGATTTGTTACCAGCGAAAGTCGATATTGTCACTGCGCTACATGCATGTAATACCGCGACTGATGATGCGATTCGTTTTGGTTTGCAGAAGAACGCGAAGTTTATGGTGTTGGTGCCTTGTTGTCAGGCAGAAGTCGCAGAAGTATTACGCAAACACAAAAACGAATCTTTTGGAAAAACGCCTTTATCTGAAATTTGGCGTCACCCAATTCATACCCGTGAATTTGGTAGCCAAATCACCAATGTGCTGCGATGTTTACAGCTGGAGGCACATGGCTATCAAGTCACAGTGACTGAGTTGGTGGGCTGGGAGCATTCCATGAAAAACGAACTCATTATTGCGCGTTATACCAATAGCCCACGTAAAAATGCACAAGCTCGACTAGACCAAATTTTAGAAACACTCAACTTGGACGAGCTGAAAACACGCTTTTCGTAAGTGAGTGTTTTTCATAGTATGAATACAGCCACTAATTCTATTGCTCAACTCAATGCTGCGCTAACAACCTGTATGCTGTCTGATCGTCATGGCTTGCGTCGAAAAATCCGTGAAGTTGCTGATTTACAAAAAACGGCTGATAGCAAATCCACTGAAAAAGCAGATCGATTATTAGCCGAAATTGTTCGCAAGATTTCCAGCTCTCATCAGAAATATCAAGCGCGTTTAAATGCGCTCCCTAAGCCGGAATATGAACTCGATTTACCCGTCACTGCACGCAGGGAAGAAATTAAAGCGGCAATTGCAAAACACCAAGTCGTGATTGTTTGTGGTGAAACGGGCTCAGGTAAAACTACACAACTTCCTAAAATTTGTCTTGAATTAGGGCGTGGCGTGAGCGGTTTAATTGGCCATACACAACCACGCCGTATTGCCGCGCGCTCAGTGGCGAGTCGTATTGCACAAGAACTAAAATCCCCCCTCGGTGAAGTGGTTGGCTATAAAGTTCGCTTTAATGACAAGCTATCAGAGTCCAGCTATATCAAGCTGATGACGGACGGTATTTTGCTGGCTGAAACGCAAGGCGACCATTTTCTTAATGCTTATGACACCATCATTATCGATGAGGCGCACGAGCGCAGTTTAAACATCGATTTTTTACTTGGCTATCTCAAGCAGTTATTAGTGAAACGTCCTGACTTAAAAGTGATTGTGACTTCGGCCACCATTGATGCCGACCGATTCTCCAAACACTTTAATGGTGCACCTGTCATTGAAGTTTCAGGCCGAACTTATCCTGTTGAAATTCGTTATCGCCCATTAGGTAAAGCCGGATACACCGCGCAAACCGTAGATGAAGACTTAGGTGAGGATGATGAAACGCTTTATGGCATTAAGCGTAAAGGTAAAACCGAAGCACGTTGGCTAGAAGAAGACGATGCGGAAGAGGCGATCGAAGAAGCCATTTTAGATGCCGCCGATGATTTATTGCGTCAAGGCGATGGTGATATTTTGGTGTTTCTGCCAGGTGAACGAGAAATTCGCGATACCGCTGATCACTTAAGAAAATACCAAGGCCGTTCAGCTAAGCTCAGAAATATCGAAGTGTTGCCATTGTTCGCAAGACTCTCGATTGAAGACCAACAAAAAATATTCCGTACCACGGGTACACGCCGAATTGTGCTCGCCACCAACGTGGCTGAAACATCACTCACTGTGCCAGGGATTAAGTATGTGATTGATGCCGGTTTAGCACGGGTCAATCGTTATAGTAGCCGCGCTAAAGTTGAGCAGTTGCAAATTGAAAAGATTAGCCAAGCAGCGGCTAAACAAAGGGCTGGGCGTTGTGGTCGTGTATCCAATGGTATTTGCGTGCGTTTATATGATGAGCAAGATTTTAATGGCCGTCCAGAGTTCACCGATCCTGAAATTCTTCGCAGTTCTCTCGCTTCTGTTATTTTGCGCATGGCCGCTTTGCGTTTGGGTGATATTAATTTATTCCCCTTCATTGAGGCGCCTTCATCACGTTTAATTGCTGACGGTTATATGCTGTTGCAAGAGCTTGGTGCGGTGGATGCGAATCGTGAGATTACGGAACTAGGTAAACAGCTTGCGCGATTGCCTTTAGATCCGCGTGTTGGCCGCATGATTTTGGCGGCAAAACAAGAAGGTGTGCTGCGAGAAATTCTGATTATTGCAAGTGCACTGAGCATACAAGATC
>JBEDFH010000170.1:0-3048 GCA_041175265.1 Pseudomonadota bacterium
GGGAAGGATTCGAACCTTCGTACTCTGAGAGAACGGATTTACAGTCCGTCGCCTTTAACCACTCGGCCACCCCTCCAAACCGAACCCAAGATTATGACGATGTAGAGAGCGATTGTCAAACTGAATATTGCTTAATGTAAAAGATTC
Source organism: Pseudomonadota bacterium (assembly GCA_041175265.1). Classification (GTDB taxonomy): domain Bacteria; phylum Pseudomonadota; class Gammaproteobacteria; order Burkholderiales; family Methylophilaceae; genus Methylopumilus_A. The sequence goes on from JBEDFH010000170.1 coordinate 148, forward strand.
AATTGAATGGCTTTAACTATTAAGCGGGTTTAACAAATCGCATCTAAAAAGTCACATATGAGATAGCTTGCGATGATCAAACGTTGCTTGAACGTTTGGATTTGAACATACAGAATTGGTGCCGGATGTCGGAATCGAACTGACGACCTTCGCATTACAAGTGCGCTGCTCTACCAACTGAGCTAATCCGGCAGGTACTTAAAAACAACTACATTTAAAACGGGTGCTATTTTACCAACTTTAAGCTAGGTTTTTTAACTTTTTTTAAATTATTTTTTTCATCTTCCGACGCTTCCGATAATTTAACTTGTTCCGGCATGCTTTCTGAGCCACCCACCTCAAAAAACATTCCCTGTCCATTCTCCCTAGCAAAAATGCCTTTAACAGCACTCATTGGAATAAACAGTTCGTTTGGCATTCCGCCAAATCGCGCCGAGAATATAATCGCTTCATTGCTAAAATGCAAATCTTTTGTTGCAGATGTTGCAGAATAATTGAGATTTAAAACAATCTCACCATCTTTAACAAAGGCCATCGGAACTCTTGTCGCGGAATTTACCGCAACAAGCAGATGAGGAGTTAACTGATTATCTACACACCACTCATGGATTGCACGAACCATGTAAGGCTTAGTCGAAGTTAACTCACTCATATTATATTACTTACGCATTGCTTTCTCTGATGGCGTCATCGCCTCGATGTATGCAGGGCGAGAGAAGATTCGCTCAGCGTACTTCAGCAATGGTGCTGCCTGCTTCGGCAGTTCAATACCATAATGTCCTAAACGCCAGAGTAAAGGAGCAATCGCAACATCCAACATAGAGAACTCATCACCCAAAATGTATTCTTGCTTGGTGAACAAAGGAACAATCTGAGTTAGATTGTCACGGATGGTTATACGCGCTTTATCAGCCAATTTCTGGTTATCTGACTCAAGATCAGCAATATGATCAAAAAGCTGCTCTTCAAAATTGTGCAAAAACAAACGCGCTCTAGCACGCATCACTGGATCTGCAGGCATCAGTTGCGGATGTGGAAAACGCTCATCAATGTATTCATTAATAATATTAGCTTGTTCCAAAACCAAATCACGCTCAACCAAAACTGGCACAGTGTTATGCGGATTAATAACAGCAAGATCTTCTGGTTTATTAGCAAGATCCACATCAATCACTTGGAAGTCCATCCCTTTTTCAAACAACACAATACGACAGCGATGGCTGTATGGATCGGTAGTACCTGAATAAAGTGTCATCATAATATTTGTTCCCCGCCTACAAAAAAGCAAAGCGGAAAGCCTGAAAACAGGCCTTCCGCTCACTTGTTATTTTTAGTGTATATCTTTCCAGAATTCTTTTTTCAATGCATATGTCAAACCAAACAACAATCCTAGGAATGCCAATACAAGCAAACCAAGATGTTTATCACGCTCTTTATATGGCTCGGCCATGAATACCAAATAATTCACCAAATCCGCCACCATCAAATTGTATTCGGCTGGAGAAAGCGTACCTGGCTTATCTAATACCAAAACGTGCTCTTCTGTCGCTTCATTTACCTTAAGCACTTGCTGACCTTGCAATTCCCACAAAACATGAGGCATCGCAACTTTGTCATAAACAGTGTTGTTCCAACCGGTTGGGCGTGTGTCATCACGATAGAAACCACGCAAATAACTATACAACCAATCAGCACCTCGTGCCCGTGCTTCAACAGAAAGGTCTGGCGGTGTTGCTCCAAACCAAGCTTTAGCATCAGCTTTAGGCATCGCAACCGTCATGGTGTCACCAACTTTATCACCAGCAAATAATAAATTTGCTTTAATTTGCGCATCCGTCAAACCAATATCCTGCAAACGGTTGTAACGCATATAAGAAGCACTATGGCAATTCAAGCAATAGTTAACAAAAGTCTTTGCGCCCCTTTGCAAAGAAACCTGATTGCTTGGATCGATTGGCGCATGATCTAGCTTTACATGCTCATTCGCCAATGCTGCCATAGGCAACAAGAAAGCTAGGACAAATAAAATTTTGCTTTTCATTATGCTGTCACCCTTTCCGGTACTTTCTTAGTTTTATCTTTCTTGGAGTACCAAGGCATCAATACAAAAAATGCGAAGTAAACCAAACTAAATACACGCGCCACCACAGTCGCCCGGTCCGCACCGCCAACAATAATTGTGCCTGCATCAAACTGGCCCCAAACATTTGATGGCTCAGTTCCCAAGTATCCCAAGATCAAGAAACTTACCACGAAAGCAGCCAACCATTTTTTATACAGATTGCCGCGGTAACGAATCGATTTAACTGGACTACGATCCAACCATGGCAATAGTGCAAAAATCACTACTGAAAGACCCATCGCAGCAACGCCTGGGAATTGGGAATTTAAGATAGGTGGCACAGCACGCAAGATTGAATAGTAAGGCGTGAAATACCAAACTGGAGCAATATGCGCTGGGGTTTTCAATGGATCAGCAGGAATAAAGTTATTCGCTTCCAAGAAATAACCACCCATTTCTGGTGCAAAGAAAATAATCGCAGTGAACACAATCAAGAATACTGAAACACCAACCAAATCCTTCACCGTGTAATAAGGGTGGAATGGAATACCATCTAAAGGGATTTTTGTTTTAGGATCTTTTTTCTTCTTAATCTCAATGCCGTCAGGATTGTTAGAGCCGACTTCGTGTAAAGCGATCAAATGTGCAACAACCAAACCAAGCAATACCAGTGGCAACGCAATTACATGGAAGGCAAAGAAACGATTAAGCGTTGCATCCGAAACAGTGTAATCACCACGCAACCACAATGAAACATCTGGGCCAATAAATGGGATAGATGTGAACAAGTTAATAATCACTTGAGCACCCCAGAACGACATCTGGCCCCAAGGTAATAA
>JBEDFH010000171.1:0-2508 GCA_041175265.1 Pseudomonadota bacterium
ACGCGCAAAACCTTTTGCACAGCAAGACATGAAAGAGCTCATTGAGTACGCACAAAAATTAGGCATTAATGACATGCAAGCTTGGGATGTTGCATTCGTCTCTGAAAAATTACGTGAAGATAAATATGCGTTCTCAGACCAAGAGGTCAAACAATACTTTCCTGAAGAACAAGTCCTGCACGGCTTATTTAAAGTTGTTGAAACCATCTTCGGCGTACATGTTAAAAAATCTGATGCGCCAGTTTGGCATGCCGATGCTGCCTTTTATGAGATTAATGATCAGCATGGAAAACCAGTTGGTCAATTCTATTTAGACCTGTATGCACGTAACAATAAACGTGGCGGCGCATGGATGGATGAGGCGATTACTCGCCGCAAAAAAGGCGATCATATTGAAACGCCCGTTGCATTTTTAACCTGTAATTTTTCAGCACCTGTTGGTGGTAAACCGGCCTTATTTACACATGATGAAGTCATCACAATGTTCCATGAGTTTGGCCATGGCTTACATCACATGCTCACCAAAGTCGAGGAATATGGCGTGTCTGGAATTAAAGGTGTGGAATGGGACGCAGTGGAACTTCCTAGCCAATTTATGGAGAACTTTTGTTGGGAATGGGACGTGCTTCGTCACATGACTAAACACGTAGATACTGGTGTGCAATTACCTCGTGAATTATTCGAGAAAATGGTCGCTGCTAAAAACTTCCAAGCTGGAATGCAAACCGTCAGACAAATTGAATTTTCAATGTTTGATATGCGCTTACATGGGGAATTTGACCCCCATGGAAAAGCAAACGCTTTAGATCTTATTGAACAAATTCGTGACGAAGTGGCCGTGGTGCGCCCACCAAAATTCAATCGTTTTCCTAACGGGTTTTCTCATATCTTCGCAGGTGGTTATGCAGCTGGTTATTACAGCTACAAATGGGCAGAAGTGTTATCTGCCGATGCTTATAGCATGTTCGAAGAGAACGGAGTGCTGTGCGCAGAAACAGGCCAACGTTTTTGGCATGAAATTCTGTCTCAAGGGGGCTCACGTCCTGCACTTGAATCATTCGTTGCTTTCCGTGGCCGCGCACCAGACATTGAAGCATTGCTTCGCCATAACGGAATGACTGCTCAATAATGAAAATCGCTACATGGAATGTCAACTCACTCAATGTCCGTTTGCCGCATGTATTGGATTGGATTGCCGAGAACAAACCAGACGCACTATGTCTGCAAGAAACCAAACAAGAAGACAGTAAGTTTCCTTACGAAGCACTGAAAGAAGCTGGTTATAACGCCATTCATACTGGCCAAAAAACCTATAACGGCGTAGCGATACTGAGTCCGCATGAAATGACCGATGTGCATACAGCCATCCCCGATTTTGCGGATGAGCAAAAGCGACTCATTGCTGCCACCATTAACGGCGTCCGCATTGTTTGTGTTTATATTCCTAATGGCCAAGCTGTAGATTCAGAAAAATATCAATACAAACTCAGCTGGCTCGAAGCATTCACGCCTTGGCTGCAATCTGAAATTGCAAAATACCCTAAACTTGCACTGCTAGGTGACTACAACATTGCACCAGAAGACATTGACTGCCATGATCCTGCTGCATGGGTTGGACAAGTCTTGGTCAGCCCTCGTGAACGTGATGCTTTTAAAAAATTGATTGGATTAGGCTTGGAAGATAGCTTCCGACTATTTGATAAAAATGAAGGTCAATTTAGCTGGTGGGATTACCGCATGGCTGGCTTTAGACGCAATCTAGGTATGCGAATTGATCATATTCTAGTCACACCCGCACTTAAAGAAATAAGCACCGCGAGCTACATTGATAAAACACCACGCAAACTAGAACGCCCTAGCGATCACACGCCCGTCGTTTTAGAAATGGCGCTGTAATGACCATAAGCTGGGTTGAAGCTGGCGCCACACATAGTGCGCGCTGGCAATCTGAAGCAGGCATCGCCGCACCAAAGAAAGTTTTAGTCGCCGATGACACTATTACCGCCGATACTGCTTATCGATTAGCCTGTGAGGGCACTGCGATTTTATGGCGAGGTGATTTTCATAACGGCCGCCAACTTTTACAAGCAATAGCCCGTCGTTGTGATAATAAAAGTCCATCCAAAAAATCAGCAAAAAAACGTAAAGAAGAAATCACGCCAGAAACCCCTGCAAACGCATTTCATCTCCACAGACTTGCACAAGCACAAAGGGCTCGCATACTAGGCATGCTTCTAATTGAAGTTGATTACGGCTACCAAATAACGCTCAAACGCGCCCCTGATGTTGAACTTGCTTGCAACGAGGCTTACGGTCAATTTAAAGAACCATTTGTCGCTTCACTGCGTGAATTACAAGGTTTAGTCGGCGCGCATGAGTGGCGAAAAAAAGGTGTGTATATCCGCACGCTGGATGCCAACATACATCCCCACTACGGCGTTTTTTCTCCGATACGCGGTGAATATTTAGAGCTGATTGCCAAAGCACCATTACCTACGACCGAACTTG
>JBEDFH010000172.1:0-2941 GCA_041175265.1 Pseudomonadota bacterium
ACTCCGCGTCCATGACACGATTTGAATTTTTTACCGCTTCCACAAGGGCAAACATCGTTTCTGCCAATTTTTGGAGCTGCTTCTATTGGCATGCGTTTCGGTGCTTCTGCGTTGGCATAACTTGCATCGTGCTCGGGCTGATCATCTCCAAATTGCTCATGCTTGGTGCGCATGCTACTCATATCGGTATGCTGATTAGGAATGCTCTTCACTGTTTCTGGACCGTTTTCAACTGGTATACCAGCGCGCATTAAGAAAGAAATAATTGTTTTGTTGGTATCCAACATCATTTGTTGGAATAATTTGAAGGCTTCAAATTTATAAATCAATAAAGGATCTTTTTGCTCGTAGGTAGCATTTCTTACCGATTGACGCAAGTCATCCATGCCTCTCAAATGATCTTTCCACGCATCATCGATGAGTGCTAAGGTAATTGCCTTTTCTAAAGATTTTGAAACTGTTTTTCCTTCTTGTTCAATTGCTTCTTGCAGTGGTAAATAGATTTGCAACCCACGAATACCATCAGTGAAAGGCACTACTATATTACCATTTAAAGAAGGCAACATTTGCTCTTGAATGCTCTTCCATTTGTGTTCGTAAGCAGCTGCAACTTGCTGATATAAATGTTCTGTAAGTTCTTGGCTACTTGCCTTAGCAAAATTAATGCCTTCTACTGATGGATCAATGGCTACATGTTTAATGACTTCTAGTTTAAACGCTTGTTCGTCTCTATAATTATCAAACTGATTAGCAAAATCTGCACAAACATCATACATCGCATTATCGATATCTATTGACAAACGCTCACCTAGTAAAGCATGATTTCTTCTTTTATAGATAGCGTTTCTTTGCGTATTCATTACATCATCATACTCTAATAAATTCTTACGAATACCAAAGTTGTTTTCTTCTACTTTTTTCTGAGCACGTTCTATAGAATTGGTGATCATACTGTGTTGTAATACCTCTCCTTCTTTATGGCCCATTCGGTCCATTAAAGAAGCGATACGCTCAGATCCAAATAAACGCATTAAATCGTCTTCTAAGGAAACAAAGAACTGAGAAGAACCTGGATCGCCTTGACGGCCCGCACGACCACGCAACTGACGATCTACCCTGCGACTTTCATGACGCTCGGTACCAATAATTGCCAATCCGCCTGCATCTTTTAACGGCTTAAGAACTGGACTGGTCATAAAGCTAGCCCATCTAGGAATAGTTAATCGAACACGCCAGTCATTTGCGGCGTCATCGCCCCCAAACATCGAAACCGCACCCATAATATCGCCAAGGGCTTCACCTGCGGCAGGTAAGCTAGCACTACGGATAGCACTCATTATTCCGGCGCCAGCGGCTGCGGCAGCTCCTATCTTATTAACGGTGCTCGCCGCTTGTGAACCGAAACTTGCGCTCGGTTTAAAGCTAGTTGTTATGCGTTGTCCTCTATTGAATGCCATATACTTTTTCCTTTTGGTAACATATTTAGTTGACTTTTTTATGTGCGTAGTTTATACTTAATATTCCGGAGACACCATTAATGACAGCGAAAGTAAATTACCTAAACAACAAGGATATGTTGTTAGAGATTCATAGAAGTAAGAGTACATATTGCAGTTTTACAGATAAAAAATACCATCAATATGACATTATTTTGCCAAGTTTAGACAAAATAAACATACGCACGATAGCCGAAGCTAAAAGAAATCAGGCCAAAAGAATAGGTGATTTAGACTATCAAACCCGCAAAAAAGCTGGTGAAAAAGTCAAGCAAGCTGACTGCGAAGTAGACTACAAGAAGATTGCTAAGACTGATTTAGTCTTTAGAATCATGACTTACGACCACATTCCGCTAAATGGAACCCGCAAAAAGAACCCTAAAACAGTAGCTGACGGGCGTGACAAAGTTAATTTTCCGCCATTCCAGCACTGGAAATTTAACGAAGATGACGAGTTAGTATGCGTGGGCAAATCGCACTGGAAGGGTGATCTAGAAAAAGGACACTTTGACAAAGATGCGGGCCAAATTACTAACACCTTAGCAAGAATGATGATTAAACTGTGTGAGCGTTACGCTACACGCGGTAATGTTCGCGGCTATACCTACAACGATGAGATGAAGGGACAAGCTATTTTACAACTAACACAGATTGGATTACAATTTGACGAATCTAAAAGCGACAATCCGTTTGCTTATTTTACTGCCGCAGTTACTAATAGTTTTGTGCGGGTTATTAATATTGAAAAGCGCAACCAAAATATTCGTGACGACATCTTAGAGATGAACGGCATGAATCCAAGTTATTCTAGAACCGGTGCTGGCGAACATGCTGCCGCACTAAAACGACACAATGAGGACACAAGTAGTGAGTAATCTATTTAAAAAAGTTGCCTGTTTTACAGACATTCACTTTGGACTGAAGTCTAACAGTTCTGTACATAATCAGGATTGTTCAGATTTTGTTGATTGGTACATTGACAAAGCAAAAGAGGAAGGATGCGATGTTGGAATTTTTATGGGTGATTGGCATCACAATCGCAACAGTCTTAATATCACTACTATGGACTATAGCCTTAGGGCCCTGGAAAAGCTCGGTCAGGCGTTCGATCAATTTTATTTCTTTCCTGGCAATCACGATCTGTATTACAAAGATAAACGAGACATCCATTCCGTTGAATTCGGAAAATATATTCCCGGAATCACTGTTGTTCATGAGCCTACCACTATTGGCAACGTTACTTTATGCCCGTGGCTCGTCGGAGAAGAATGGAAAACAGTAGGCAAGAAAGGTGGCAAGTATATCTTTGGTCACTTTGAATTGCCTAGCTTCTTTATGAACGCAATGGTTCAAATGCCTGATCACAATGAACTACAAACTAATCACCTCAAAAACTTTGAGAGTGTGTTTAGCGGGCACTTTCACAAGCGTCAGCAAAAAGGCAA
>JBEDFH010000173.1:0-2932 GCA_041175265.1 Pseudomonadota bacterium
CCATTAAAAAAAACCAGATTAAATAACTTAAGTACAACGGTTGCCATGCCATTAAAGTGACCTGGACGTGCTGCGCCACATAATTCATTCGCGATGCTAGGCGTGCTGACCATCATGGTTTGGTTGCTAGCGTTATTTGATGCGTCAAATAACGGATAAATTTCTATTTCATTTGGGGTGAACGCTACGTCTGCACCAGCTGCTTTAAGTTTGACTAAATCCGCCTCTAAAGTACGAGGGTAATTCCCAAAGTCTTCATTGGCGCCAAATTGCAACGGGTTCACAAAAATACTAACCACCACACAAGCATTTTCTTTTTTTGCCTGGGCAACCAGTTGTAAGTGACCGTCGTGCAGGTTGCCCATTGTCGGAACGAATGCAATCGCGTTCTCTTCTGAGAGCCTCGTTCTGAGTGATTGAGCAGTTTGAATAATTTGCATAGTAGAAACTAAATTAATAGCTGTGTTCTAGTGCTGGAAAAGTTTTATTTTTTACAGCTTTTACGTAAGCTGAAATAGCAGTTTGAATACTGTTGTTCCCAGCTAAAAAGTTTTTAGTAAAACGTGGTGATTTGAACTCACCAGGAAGTTTGTCGACGGGTCCAGTGTAAATGCCAAGTAAGTCTTGAAGCACTAGTACTTGCCCATCGCAATCAACACCTGCCCCAATGCCTATCGTTGGAGCTTTGATCGTTTCGGTAATCAGTTTGGCAAGCGATGCAGGGACCATTTCAAGCAACACAAAATTAATGCCTATATTATCCATCGCAACCGCATCTTGAAGGATGGTTTGAGCGCTCTCGTCGGTTTTGCCTTGAATACGATAGCCGCCTAGCTGAAGAACTGATTGAGGTGTGAACCCAAGATGAGCGCAAACAGGAATGCCATTGTTAATCAGGTGTTGAGCGGTTTCTACCATCTTGCCACCACCTTCTATTTTGACAATGTCTGCGCCTGCTGCAATTAGTCTTCTAGCATTGATTAAAGCGATGTCTTTATCATCTTCGTAGCTGCCAATTGGCATGTCAGTCATGATGCAGCAGTTTTTTCTGCCTGCAGCAACCGACCTCGTGTGATATTCCATTTCTTGCATGGTGACGTTTAGAGTATTGTCTGCGCCTTGCAAGACCATTCCTAAAGAATCTCCCACTAAAAGAACGTCAACGCCTGCGGCTTCACTTAACTTTGCAAAGCTTGAGTCGTAACAAGTCAGCATTGCAATTTTTTCCGCACTAATATGCATGGACTGAATTTTTTTGAGTGACATTGTGTGTTAATCCCAATCGGGATTGAAGAATTCACGACGACTTTGTACTTGCATAATACGATCCACCAATAAATCTAATGCTTCTTCACTATTGGTGATATTGATTTTTTCGTTGTTGACGATGAGTAATGGTGAACTGTCATAGCTATGAAAGAATTCACTATAAGCATCAGATAGTCGCGTCAAATACTCTCTTGGAATATCTTGTTCGTAACTGATGTTGCGCTGTTCAACCCTTGTGAGCAAAGCATCTACAGGTGTTTGTAGATAAATGACTAAATCAGGTTTAGATGCTTGTAGATGCATGCGTTCATAAATTTGGCTGTATAAGGCAAACTCATCATCTTCTAGATTGAGTCTGGCAAATAATGGATCTTTTTCTAAAAAGAAGTCAGCAATTGCGGCATCGCCAAAAATATCTTGTTGTTTTAAATCTTTAATTTGGTTGGCGCGTTGGAATAAAAAGAATAATTGTGTAGGCAATGCATAGCGTTCTTGGTCTTCATAGAAGCGAGACAAGAATGGATTGGCTTCTGCTTTTTCGAGCAATAGATTTACAGGGAAGCGCTCAGCAAGTTTGCGAGCAAGTGTGGTCTTGCCACTTCCTATAGGGCCTTCAATCACGATGTATGGAAATTTTTCCGTGATGTTTTTAGCGTTGCTCATGCGTTTTGTTTTCCTGCTTACTTAGTTCATTAAGTATTTGATAAAGACTACAGCTTAAAAACACCTTGGTTTTGGCATTCATGAGCGAGTGTTTTTGCTAAACCGTAATTTCCTATCATCACGTCTGGTGCAATTTCTGCAAATGGTAGCATGACAAAGCCACGTTCATGCATACGTGGATGCGGTAAATTAAGTTCACCAGTTTCCATTTTTACTTGATCGTACATCAATAAATCTAAGTCTAGAACTCTTGGTGCATTTGGAAAAGGGCGTTCCCTGCCTTGTATATTCTCTATTTCGAATAAACGATGTAGTAAATCTAATGGGCTTAGATTCGTTTTAATTTCAATGACAGCATTAATAAAGTCAGGTTGATTGTCATAGCCTACAGGTACTGTCTGGTATAAGGACGATTGTCGTATGAGCGACATGTCTGTCGACTCTGCAATAGACTCCATGTCTGTGGACTTTGCAATAGACTGGATTGCTTTTTTAACCTGATTTTTTGGGTCAGCTAGATTGCTACCAAGCGCAATATAGGCAGTGTTGTTAAAAGCTAAAGCCGTTTTCATGAAGCGCTATGGGCAGATTTAGGTTTTCTTCTACTGCGACGACGGCGAGGCTTTTGTGTGGTCTCTGGCTTTAATAAATCACCACGTTTTTCGCCGTCGGCACTAGCGAAGGCCGTCCACCAATCACCAAGCTCACTGCTAATTTCGCCTGATTGGCAGCGCAGCAAGAGAAAATCATAAGCAGCTCGGTAGCGTGGGTGTTCAAGCAGGCCGAAAGGGCGCTTGCCTGCTCGCATTTCAAATCGCGGCTGCAATCCCCAGATTTCTTTCATGGTTGCGCTATAACGTTTATGAATCGCTAATTTTTCTGCTTGCATATCTGCAACTTCAGTCATTGCCATATGCAATGCTGGCATAGGGCGATTGCCTTGTTTTTCATATTTTTGCCAGGCAACCAACACTTCATGCCAAAGTAAGGTGGCAAATAA
>JBEDFH010000174.1:0-2842 GCA_041175265.1 Pseudomonadota bacterium
CTATTTAGATTTGTTTTTAAAACTTACTGCATTAGCAAAATAGGTTACGGTTACTTCTGGCACTTCACCCACTGCAATCACTTGATGCGTATCATTCACTATCGCGTAAAAGTGAGTGGCGCCCATCATGGTGTGCCCTACTTTTGGACGCACACCCTTAGGAATATCTTCAATAAATACTGAAACCGAAGACAATCCATCAGAGAAAATGAGTTGTGTAACGGGCGTTTGCTTATTAGCCACAACACGTTTCACTTGATCTACTTTACGGTAGCCATGTGGCAGTTTTGTGACGTCCCAGTCAATGTCAGATGCATCAAGTTTAGATGGCGCATCCTTCTCCATCACATAAGCTTTAGTTTTGTCCAAAGTCGGCCTAAACCAATCCATGCTTTGACCATCCATGAGCAAAATTTGACTAAAAGCAATTTGATCTAAGACAATATTTTTTTCACCAATCATCATCGACTTTAGTAAAAGGCCAAATTCTTTATCAATCCACAACTTGTAACCATAGCGATATTGGTCTTTAGGACTTAAATTAACTACATAGCCTTCACGGCCACCAACACGTTCTTCACCACCTAGTTGCGCCTGATAAACAGTTTTAATTAGCTCCATATTATCTGGCAATAGAGCAGGAAACATGCTTTGGCCACGCTTTTTCTCAATCACAACTTTTTCATTACGCGGATTGAAAATGACCATATCATTGCCTTGGCTTAGCGCTTCACGTGGAGATCCGTCCAACACAACCATGCGTGAAAACTCACCGTGACCGTAGTTCATGTGCGTAATTTGTACGGATTTACTGTTGCCACCAGTTTGGTAAACAAAAATACCTTTGTAGCTTAACGCACGGGCTGCTTGTGATGCTTTCTCGAGCATCAACCAAGCATCATCAGGAGCTGCTGAAAGGCCGAGTGACCAAAAAAAGAGTACGGCAAAGAGAGCAATACTTCGCTTCATTCACGACCCTGTTCAAAAGATGCTGTTTGAATGAGGTATGCAGTATTAATTGGCGCCATGGACTGATGAGCAAGTAAATATTCATCTGGTGCATTTTTAGCCATTTCCACAGGGGCCATAAGCGTATTTTGAGCTTGATGTTGCAGTGTCATAAAACCAACAATCATGAATGCTGCCACGGACGCTGCTACTGACCATACCGCAGGACGTTTGACATTGAGCTTGCTAACTTTTGGCGCTAACACTGCTGGCTGTTTTGAGATCTCTTGCATCACTTTTGAAGTGAAGTCATGACTCAAAGCACGATTACCACGCATAGCATCACCAATCAAATGGTAAGTTGACCAGCTTGCTGCTGATTCACCGCCGCCCTTGATAGACTTAAATACATGTTCCGCATTTTCTAGCGGCAAATCATCATCCATCAAGGCTGAAATTTGTTCTTTCACTGTTACTTCTCCTATTACTTTGATGCGTTTAAACATCAATCAAAAAAATTAAATCCTAAAACGACTACCAGCGTTTATCGTCTGGTGTATCTAACAAAGGGCGCAATTTAAGGGCAATCATTTCACGCGCTCTAAAAATGCGAGAACGCACGGTGCCAATCGGGCAACTCATTAATGTTGCAATTTCCTCGTAACTCAAACCTTCTATTTCACGTAATGTAATTGCAGTGCGTAACTCATCAGGCAAAGCCATGACCGTATCATTAACGGTTTGAGCAATTTCTTTGCTCATCATTTCAGACTCAGGTGTCTCCATAGTGCGAAGTTCATCTGCATCTTCAAAATTTTCAGCATCTTCAATTTCAACGTCACGCGCCACTTGTGGTCTGCGGCCCATCGCGACTAAATGATTCTTAGCGGTATTGATGCCGATACGATATAGCCAAGTATAAAAAGCACTATCGCCTCTAAAATTTGGGAGTGCGCGATAAGCCTTAATGAATGACTCTTGAACAACATCTTCAATTTCAGCTTGGTCACGCATCATGCGTGATAACAGGCGTGCCAACTTACGTTGGTACTTTTCAACCAGCATACCAAACGCACGTTGATCGCCAGCCTGTGCGCGCTCAACTAATGCTTGGTCAATCTCACGATTACTACTTGCTGGCAAATCGCCCGATTGTTTACCTGTTATTTCGTCTTTAGCATTGCCCATTGAGGACATGCTCCCTATATTTTTATTATTAACGGCTGCAGTATAACTCGATGCAGCAGTCTCAACGAATCCAAAGCGCGAAATATCTGCTATATTTTTTACGTCTAACATTGCGATTACCCCTTATTTTTATACATTGCTAGCCACATAAAGCAGACAACGATAAACTGCACAAAGTTCACTCTTGTAGGTTTGTATGCAGCAATTTGATGTTTTAATTATTGGTAGCGGCCTTGCCGGAAAGTTTGCTTAGTCAGCAAACGAAAAATCAATGACACTTCAAGCAGTTGGGCTCAAGGCGGTATTGCGGCGGTCTTAACAAGCGATGATTCAATTGAAGCGCATATTCAAGACACCTTAATTGCTGGCGCTGGCCTTTGCGACCAAGAGGTCACTAGAGAGGTTGCAAGCCACGCAAAAGAAACTGTTGAGTGGTTGATTGCACAAGGCGTGCCCTTTACAAGAGAAGATGACGACAGTGGCTACCATCTCACGCGTGAGGGTGGGCATAGCCACCGCCGCATTATTCACGCTGCTGATGCAACTGGACATGCAGTTCAAAAAACCTTAGCCGAACAAGTGCTAAGCCATCCAAACATCACGGTATTAGAGGATCATATTGCAGTTGACCTGATTACCTCACGTAAAGCTGGGATTAGTCCATCAGACCAGCAAAGCAATGGCGAAGCGCTGGGTGCATATGTAC
>JBEDFH010000175.1:0-5027 GCA_041175265.1 Pseudomonadota bacterium
AAAAAATCCTGCATTTGAACTTGAATCACATTCAAACGCTCTTCATCCGCTTTCAATTGCTCTCCCAATCCAGCAACCTCAGCCATGATTGCACTAACGTCTTCACCTTTAGATTTCGCAATGCCAATTTGCTTAGAACTCGCATTACGCCTAGCTTGCAAATCCTGTGTGCGGGTTTGTACTTCCTTGCGCTCAGCTTCAAGGGCGGTGAATCCAGCTGTATCAAATACGAACTTACGACTAGCCAATTTCGCGACTACCGTATCTAAATCATTTCTTAATTGCTGAATATCTAACATGCATTTTCCTAATTAATTTACTTCTTAGCCTTTTTGTTTAGAGCTTGTTTATCCAACTCAGCCAAATGCGCTAATTTTTCGCTTATTTTACCTTCAAGCCCACGATTTGTCGGCTCATAAAACTTCATCTCTTCCAGACCATCAGGCAAATATTGTTCACCTGCCGCATACGCGCCCTCTTCATTGTGAGCATACCGATAATCTTTTCCATAATCCAAATTCTGCATCAATTTAGTTGGCGCATTTCGCAAATGTAAAGGTACTGGCCTAGATTGATCTTGTGCGACAAAGGCTTTTACTTGGTTATAAGCCATATAAACAGCGTTACTTTTAGCCGCAATTGCTAAGTAAACCACAGCATTTGCAAATGCCAACTCGCCTTCAGGAGACCCTAAGCGTTCATACGTCTGACAAGCATTAAGACAGATTTCTAAAGCCCTCGGATCAGCCAAACCAATATCTTCAATCGCCATGCGAACTAGGCGACGTCCGACATAGAGCGGCTCAGCGCCCCCATCTAACATGCGCTGCATCCAATATAGTGCACCATCAGGATTTGAACCACGCACTGACTTATGCAGTGCTGAGATTTGATCATAAAACGCTTCACCGCCTTTATCAAAGCGACGTGTCTTGCTAGCCATGGTTGATTGCAAGAAAGCCATGTCAATTTGCTTGATTTTAGCCTCAGCGGCGGCATTCAAAAGCCCCTCAACAAAATTCAACAAGCGACGAGCATCACCATCTGCATAAGCAAGCACTTGAGTAGTAGCTTCTTCATTTAATGAAACATCCAAATCCATTTCTTGTTGGGCACGAACGAGTAGCTGGCCTAATTCAGATTCAGATAGCGCCTTAAGCACAAAAACTTGGGAACGGCTTAATAAGGCACTATTCACTTCAAATGATGGGTTCTCGGTGGTTGCGCCAATGAAGGTAATTAAACCACTTTCAACATATGGCAAGAATGCATCTTGCTGACCTTTATTAAAGCGATGCACCTCATCCACAAACATGATGGTACGACGACCTGATTGTTGTAGCGTATGCTCAGCACGTTCGATTGCCTCACGAATATCTTTAATCCCAGAAAGCACGGCAGAAATAGGAATGAATTCAGCATCGGCTGTATTGGCAATTAAGCGGGCTAATGTCGTTTTGCCGACCCCTGGCGGGCCCCACAGGATCATAGAAGGCAGCTTACCTGACTGAAAAGCTAATCTAAGAGGCTTACCCTGCCCTAGTAAGTGGGATTGCCCAACAACCTCATCTAAAGTTTGGGGGCGTAATTTCTCAGCAAGAGGTGCCTGAGGTTGATTGGGCGCAAATAAATTCAAGAGATTTCCTGAATTATTCTCTTAAAACATCGGCGCCTGATGGTGGCGTGAATTTGAAAGAAGCTGCTGGAATCTTAATATTACGCTCAAGATTACTAAATTGAATAAGCGTTCTATTACCGAAGCTGTCATGCAACTCCATTTCCATTAGAGCATCTTCTTTAAAGCCTAAGAATACTCGCTCAAATCCAGTTTCTTTAAGCTTAGGAATTGCAATAACCCATTCAAGGTCACCTTTACGACTGACATCCTTGATATCAAAAGCACGTTCCATTTCCTTACCTCCTGCAAGAAGCGCTGCTGGACTAGAACCTAGCGCTTTAGAAAAAGAACGAACAGTCACTTGATTAAGCTCTGGATCTGAATTCAAACCCTCTTCTTCATAAAGAAACTTATCGTGGGCTTTTGTAATTTCATATGGCCGGTCACTTCTTGGGTTTTATGACCTTGTTTATCAAACACCATTTGTTGCAAATCAGCTTCAGCAGTTTGGGTGTTTTGAAAATAATCTTTCATTCTCTCCAAACCAGCAGCCTGAAGATTGAATGTAGTAAACACTAAAGCTAAAACAAATAGTTTTTTCATATACGCTTTATTCTTGGCCGCCTGGCGCTAAGACCTCACGATTGCCATTACTTTGCATCGCAGAAACCAATCCAGCCCGCTCCATTTGCTCAATTAACCTAGCTGCACGGTTGTAGCCAATACGCAACTGACGTTGTACAGCCGAAATCGATGCACGACGCGTTTTAAGCACGATAGCGACCGCTTCATCATATAGCGGATCAGACTCATCTCCACCGCCACCAAAATCGCCAGCCTCACCACCATCCTCTGATGTGCCACCAGTCAAAATACCTTCAATATAATTAGGTTCGCCTTGTAATTTCAAATGCTGCACTACGCGATGAACTTCAGCATCACTCACAAAGGCACCATGGATACGTTGCGGGAAAGTAGTGCCTGGTGGTTGATACAACATATCCCCCTGACCAAGTAAAGCTTCAGCGCCCATTTGATCAAGAATAGTGCGTGAGTCAATTTTGCTAGACACTTGGAAGGCAACACGTGTTGGAATGTTAGCTTTAATCAAGCCCGTAATCACATCAACTGATGGGCGCTGAGTTGCAACCACCAAGTGAATTTGTGCCAAGCGTGCAATTGGCTCTTCCACTTTCTTACCAACAACCATCATCAAGTCGGCCAACTCGTCAATCACCACGACAATCAATGGCAATTCATCTAACGGCTCTGGATTATCGGGTGTTAATGTAAACGGATGTGTAATTGGATTGCCATCTTTAATGGCATCTTTGATTTTTACGTTATAGCCGGCTAAATTACGAACACCAAGTGCTGACATTAATTTATAACGGCGTTCCATTTCAGCCACACACCAATTTAAGGCGTTACCTGCTTGGCGCATATCAGTAATCACTGGCGCCAACAAATGCGGGATACCATCATAAACAGACAATTCCAGCATCTTCGGATCAATTAGAATCATGCGAACTTTGTCAGCTTCAGCTTTGTAAACCAAGCTCAAGATCATAGCGTTAATCGCTACCGACTTACCTGATCCAGTGGTACCTGCAACTAAAACGTGTGGCATTTTTGCCAAGTCTGCAACTACAGCTTTACCAGCGATATCTTTACCCATCGCAATCGCAAGTGGAGATGTCACATCAGCATACGCCTGAGAGCCCATAATCTCGGAAAGGAAAACAATTTGACGTTTAGGGTTAGGAATTTCTAAGCCCATACAGCTTTTGCCGGGGATTGTTTCGACAACACGAATACTGACCACAGAAAGTGCACGTGCTAAATCTTTAGACAGATTCATCACTTGGCTACCCTTAACGCCAGCCGCTGGCTCTAACTCATAACGCGTAATCACCGGACCGGGCATCGCAGCCAGCACTTTCACTTCGATACCAAAGTCCATCAGCTTACGTTCGATTAAACGAGAAATGAATTCCAAGGTTTCAGCAGATTGAATTTCAACTTCACCTTTAGGCTCATCCAATAAATGCAATGGCGGCAAAGGCGAGTCTGGCATGGTTTCAAATAAAGGCGCCTGACTTTCTTTTTTAACGCGTTCACTCTTAGGAATTTCAAGTACAGGTGTTTCAATCTGAATTGGCACACGATCTTCAATACGTTTGCGTTCTTGCTCAACGAACTCGGTACGAGCCTGTTCAGCGATACGGCCAACTTCCCTGTCTTTTCTATCTTGCCATTTTGTTTTAACAAATTGATAAGTGTTGATGACCCCACCACCTAATTTTTCAATGATCAATATCCAAGACCATCCGGTAAATAAACTAAACCCAGCTGCCATAGTAAAAAGAAGAATGAGGGTTGACCCAACAAAACCCAATGATTGACGCATCAAGCCATCAACAACCGCGCCTATCATCCCACCAGAATTCAGCGGAAGCGTAGCCGGCAATTTCACAAGATGGCCAAACTCCATGGCGGCAGATGCAACTAACACCATACCAAAGCCTAAAAAGTTGAGAAACAACAAGGGTTTTTTACTTTGCCCAACAACATCCAAACGCAAATAAACTAACCAAAGCGCATAAAAAGCAAAGACTACCCACCACCAAGCTGAAAAACCAAATAAAGAAAGCAGAACCGCAGATAACTTCGCACCAAGCGCTCCACCTGCATTATGGATATCATCTTGCGATGACGTAGCGTTAAACCATGAAGGATCATTCACATAATATGTGAGAAGAATAAGTGCCAAATAAACGCCGAGCACTGAAAAAAATAACCACCAAGCTTCACGAACCAACCCTGCACTTTCAGCAGGAATTAGATTTGAAGCATTTGTATTCACATTTTTTTTATTAAAAAACAAAATAATTAACGGCCTAATTTAGTGAAAATTGAATATCAAAATTTAAGCTGAATTATAGCAGTATCAGTCACTTCATAACACGACAGATTGGCAGCCATCGATGCACAAAAATTAGCAAGGATAAGCCAAAATATTTACGTTAAAATAGAGGCTAACAAAGAACAATATTTAGGAATAATTCACCATGACCACCAAACACGCTCAACTCATGATTTTAGGTTCAGGCCCTGCCGGTTACACCGCTGCTGTTTACGCTGCACGCGCCAACCTCAAGCCTGTATTAATCACCGGCATTGCTCAAGGCGGTCAATTAATGACGACCACTGAAGTAGACAACTGGCCTGCTGATGCGGATGGTGTCATGGGACCAGAATTAATGGCGCGTTTTCAAAAGCACGCTGAGCGCTTCAATACAGAAATGATTTTTGATCATATTCATACTACACACTTAAAAGAAAAACCAATTCGTCTAGTGGGTGACTCAGGTGAATATACTTGCGATGCTTTAATTATTGCCACTGG
>JBEDFH010000176.1:0-2750 GCA_041175265.1 Pseudomonadota bacterium
TACTAAATTCGATGAGTGAATTTTATTGTGTGAGCTTTCAAGCGTATTTGATGTAAATCAAATGCTGGGCGAATAAGAGACATTTGTTGTGCTTTTACAACAAATATATTGGGCACTTAAAATAAAAAAGCCCGTTTTCACGGGCTTTAGTATTTTTGTGGTGGTGATGGGGGGACTCGAACCCTCGACCTATGGATTATGAATCCATCGCTCTAACCAGCTGAGCTACATCACCATCCTGTTAACTTGCTTTTTAGCAAGCCCGCCATTCTATGATTTTGACGCAGTGTTGTCAAAAGCTAAGCGAGCTTTATTGCATAAAATTGTTACTTTAATGCGCCAAAAATTTGATCGCGAATAGTGTTCATTTCGCCGAGGCCTGGCACAAATACGTGTTTTGGTGCGCCATCTAAACCACTATTTGCCCAATCAACGTAATACTTAACTAAAGGTTTTGTTTGGCTGTGATAAACCTCAAGGCGTTTTAGAACGGTCTCTTCACGATCGTCGTCGCGTTGAACAAGGTCTTCGCCAGTGACATCATCTTTGCCGGCCACTTTAGGAGGGTTAAATTTAACGTGATAAGTACGACCGCTTGCTGGATGGGAACGACGACCACTCATACGCTCAACAATCGCTTCGTCAGGTACGTCGATTTCTACAACGTAATCAATGCCTACGCCTGCTTTTTTCATCGCTTCTGCTTGCGGAATAGTGCGTGGAAAGCCATCAAACAAGAATCCGTTAGCGCAGTCTGCTTCTTTGATGCGCTCTGACACCAAACCGATAATCACTTCATCCGGCACTAAACCACCGCTATCCATATAGCTTTTAGCTTCTAAACCTAGTTGCGTGCCTGCTTTAACAGCGGCACGTAACATATCGCCTGTTGATATTTGCGGAATATTGAATTTCTCTTTGATGAAAGTGGCTTGAGTGCCCTTGCCAGCGCCAGGTGCGCCCAGCAGAATTAAACGCATGTGAAATCTCCTGAGGAAATTGAATGTTGATTTTTAAGGGTTGAAATTATATCAGGCTAAAAAGTTTGCGATGGAGACAAATTGCGCAACTGATAAATTTTCTGCCCGTAATTGTGAATCAATGTTGAGTTGAGTAAAGCCAGCATCATCTAGATAACCTTTAAGGGTGTTGCGTAATGTTTTGCGGCGTTGACCAAAAGCTGCCGTTACTACTTTTGCAAATAAAGCCTCATCTTTAGCCGGGTGCGGTAAGGCTGCATATGGAATACAATGTACAAACGCTGATTCGACTTTGGGCGCTGGGTCAAATGCTTCTGGAGGAACCGTAATGAGGTATTCCAACTTTAGTTTGTATTGCAGCATCACTGATAGGCGACCATATTCTGAAGTGGAGGGTGTAGCTACCATGCGCTCTACGACTTCTTTTTGAAGCATGAAGTGCATGTCGATGATGTTGTCGATATTGCTGAGTAGGTGAAACAAAATTGGGGTGGAGATGTTGTAAGGTAAATTGCCCGTTACTCTGATTTTGTTAGTAGGACTTAATTTAGCTAATTCTGAAAAGTTAAATTTGAGTGCGTCCGAATTGTGAATGGTGACTTTATCTTTTGGATAAAAGCTTTCCATCCAGCTAATAATGTCACGATCAATTTCTACAACATGTAAATGGTTTAGTTGCTTTAATAAAGGCTGTGTGAGCGCGCCAAGGCCGGGCCCGATTTCTACCATCAAGTCATCAGCTTTTGGCGATATAGATTCAACCAAGCTATAAATGACGCCTTGGTCCGTAAGGAAGTTTTGGCCGAAGCGTTTTTTTGCAATATGTTTCATGAAGGACTTTGATGTGTTTTTTTCGTGTCGGCTAAGTCAATTGCGAGCTGAATCGCTGCAAGTAAGCTGCCAATTTCAACATTACCTTTACCAGCCAAATCAAGCGCTGTGCCATGGTCAACTGAGGTGCGAATGAAGGGGAGGCCTAGTGTTACATTGACCCCTTCACCAAAGCTTGCATGCTTGAGCACCGCTAAGCCTTGGTCATGATACATGGCTAAAAAGGCATCTGCTTGTGCAATATTCTTTTGAGAAAACATTGTATCGGCTGGTAGTGGGCCGATTAAATTCAAGCCTTCATTTTGCAGCTGATCTAGCACTGGCGTGATAGTTTTTATTTCTTCATCGCCTAAGTAGCCACCTTCTCCGGCGTGAGGATTTAGCCCTGCAACCATGATGCGTGGCTGTTGGATGCCAAATTTATTGACTAAATCAGTATGTAGAATTCGAATCGTTTTGGTCAGCGTCTCTTTTGTAATCGCAGCGCTGACTTTTGTCAGTGGATCACAACTTGTTCGGTGTCGCTTCGCTCGGCTAAAAATTCTGTGTGGCCAGTAAAAGCTATCCCCGCTTGGTTAATAATGCCTTTGTGAACAGGGGCGGTAACCATTGCATCAAATATACCCGACAGGCATCCATCCATTGCAGTTGAAAGCATCTCAATAACATAGCCGCTGTTGTTGGGGTTGAGTTGCCCTGCAGTCACTGCGCCTGAGGTTTTGATTGGAATGAGTGTGATGTTGCCATTTCCGGCGTGGACTTCCGCCACTTTGTTTTTGTTGAATGCATGAGTTCTAATTGCAATGCCTAATTGCTCGGCTCGGGTTGTTAACGCATCCGGATCCGCAATGATGATGATTTCCGCAGCAATTGCTTGATAAGCTAGCAAAACACATAAGTCTAAGCCTATGCCAGCTGGCTCGCCTGATGTAATGGCTA
>JBEDFH010000177.1:0-3476 GCA_041175265.1 Pseudomonadota bacterium
CCTGAAATTGAAAAGTTTGATCACTTGCCACCGCCACGCGTTGAAGGTGCAGCCGCATTTCTTTCCGTGATGGAGGGTTGCAGTAAATACTGTACGTTCTGCGTCGTACCGTTTACCCGCGGTGATGAAGTATCGCGTCCATTTGAAGACATCCTGACAGAGGCAGCACAATTAGCTGAACAGGGCGTTAAGGAAATTACGCTCATTGGTCAAACCGTGAATGCATATCGTAGCTTCAATAGCTCAGGCGAGCGGGCTGATCTGGCTATGCTGATTGAATATATCGCTGAAATTCCAAATATTGAACGCATACGTTTTACCACATCACACCCGAACGACATGTCGGATGCACTGATAGATTGCTTTAAACGCATTCCAAAATTAGTTTCACATTTACATTTGCCAGTTCAAGCAGGTTCAGACAAAGTATTAATGGCCATGAAACGCAACCATACCGTGTTGCAATACAAATCAACTATTAAAAAACTGCGTGCTGCACGTCCTGACATTTGCATCAGCTCAGATTTTATTGTGGGCTTTCCAGGGGAAACTGATGCTGATTTTGAAGGAACGATGAAGCTTCTTGCTGATGTCGGTTATGACTTCTGCTACAGCTTTTTATATAGCCCACGCCCTGGCACACCCGCTTCATATCTTCAGGACGACACCCCAGTTGAAGTGAAGCAAGCTCGCCTTGCTAAGTTACAAGCGTTCAATGAATTACAAGGCAAAGCTGTAAGCGAAGGCATGCTAGGCAGCATTCAGCGCGTATTAGTTGAAGGCACATCAAAGAAAGATGAAAACGAACTTGCAGGTAAAACAGACAATAATCGTACTGTGAATTTTGCTGGCAATAGTGAGCTCATCAATCAATTTGTTAACGTACGCATTACCCAAGCCATGCCGCACACTTTGCGCGGCGAGCTGGTTTAATGATTAAAGGCGATTCATTTGGAAATTACATTACAACCTGAAGACAATCACCGCCTCGCTAATCTATGCGGCGTATTGGATGAAAACCTTAAGCAAATTGAATCTGCATTAGATATCAAGATTGCAAGACGTGGCGCGCATTTTAGGCTCACTGGTGAAAAGCAAAATACACAGCTAGCGGCACAGTTATTAGAAAGCTTCTATGCCAGATCAACCAAAACGATTGATTTAGAAGAAATTCAGCTAGGCTTAGTGGAAGTGAATAAACTGACTCCAGAAGCAGTGACGACAGCAGCAATGCCAACACTCATGACACGTCGTTCTGATTTGCATGGCCGTACGCCTCGCCAAGTCTACAACAAGTGCAAGATTACGATATCACTTTTGGCATTGGGCCAGCAGGGACAGGTAAAACCTACTTAGCCGTAGCTTGTGCAGTCGATGCGCTAACACGCGACAAGGTCAAAAGAATTGTACTGGTTCGTCCTGCCGTTGAAGCAGGTGAGCGACTAGGCTTCTTGCCTGGCGATTTATCACAAAAAGTTGACCCTTATTTACGTCCACTTTATGACGCGCTTTATGATTTAGGTGGCTACGATAGCGTCAATAAAATGTTTGAACGTGGCGCGATTGAAATTGCCCCTTTAGCGTATATGCGTGGCCGCACACTTAACCAAAGCTTCATCATTTTGGATGAAGCGCAAAATACCACCCCAGAACAAATGAAAATGTTCTTAACGCGGATTGGCTTTGGCACAAAAGCAGTGATTACTGGTGACGTCACTCAAATCGACTTAGGTCGTGGCCAAAAAAGTGGCTTAGTAGAAGCGCAACAAGTGCTGAAGGATATTAAAGGTATTGCTTTCACACACTTCTTATCCGAAGACGTAGTGCGTCATCCTTTGGTGCAAAAAATCGTCAATGCCTACGAAAAATATGACAGTACCAAACACGCTCAACCGCACGACCCAAAACATCATTCACAAGCATAAAAGACGAGAGTAAATTAGATGAGTAAAAACCCTCAACTTTGGATGGACGTACAATTCGCAAGCGAACTAAAAGGCTTACCTAGCCTTGCTCAATTCAAACTTTGGGCACGCAAAGCACTACGCACGGATGCTCAAATCGCATTACGAATTACGGATGAAGAAGAAGCGCGGGCTTTCAATAGTGAATACCGAGGTAAAGATTACGCAACCAATGTTCTCACTTTCCCACTAACAGAATCACCTTTTATTATTGCTGACATTCTGATTTGCGCGCCGGTGGTTGCAATAGAAGCTGCAGAACAAGGTAAAAGTTTAGAGGCGCATTTTGCCCATTTAACAGTGCATGGCGTACTGCATGCGCATGGTTACGACCATGAAAAAGAAGCCCCGGCAGCATTGATGGAAAGTTTAGAAAGCCAAATTATGACTAGCCTTGGCTATCCTGACCCATATGCAGAGATTCAATAACTTAAATATGAATAAGACAGAGAGCAAATATCATGGCTGAAGCTGAAAAACCAAACTGGTTAGAGCGTTTGAGTCATTTCTTACTACGCGAACCAGAAGACAGAGAACAACTCATCGAGTTATTACACGCCTCTTTTGAGAAGAGTCTTTTAGATGGTGATGCGCTCGCCATGATCGAAGGCGTACTACAAGTTTCAGAAACGCAAGTGCGTGATGTCATGATTCCACGCTCACAGATGGATGTGATTGATATCACACAAAAGCCAGAGGAATTCATTCCGTTTGTGATTGAAACTGCCCACTCACGCTTCCCTGTGATTGACGATGATAAAAACGACATCATCGGCATTTTGTTAGCTAAAGATTTACTCCGCTATTATGCAGGTGAAGACTTTGATGTACGTGACATGCTACGCCCAGTGGTGTTCATTCCAGAATCAAAACGTTTAAATGTCTTACTTAAAGAATTCCGAAGTAACCGTAATCACATCGCGATTGTCGTCGATGAATATGGTGGTGTTGCCGGCATGATTACCATTGAAGATGTGCTTGAACAAATTGTTGGCGATATCGAAGATGAATATGATTTTGACGAGACAGAAGACAACATCATTCAAGACACAAAAGGTCGCTATCGCGTTAAAGCCTTAACTGAAATTGCTGACTTCAATGAAGCTTTTGGCACAGACTTTAGCGATGAAGAATTCTCAACGATTGGTGGTTTGGTTGTCAGCAAATTTGGACACCTACCTAAACGTGGTGAAATCATCAACATTAATAATCTACAATTCACAGCCCTAAGAACCGATAGCCGTCGATTACACTCCATCCTCATCCAGGAAATCTCGCTGCCGCCTAGTGACATTTAACAAGGAACTTAATTTAATTAACGCTACTCCATGTATGATGAAACATACATTCCATGACATCACTTGGGGCAGCGCATGAGTAAAGTTATTTTAGTTTTATTACTTGCAGCATTTAATCTAGCGCACGCCGAAAGCGCTGCAAAAGAAATTCCTACCGCAGAAAAAGCATTTGTTGATAGCATTAACGGCTTTAATAAAGAGCAAATTCGCACGC
>JBEDFH010000178.1:0-2721 GCA_041175265.1 Pseudomonadota bacterium
GCCATATTCCATCATCTCACCTAGATACATATAAGCTGTGTAGTCAGAAACACGTGCTGCTTGTTGCATATTATGAGTCACTACAAGAATAGTGAGCTTGTTGCGAAGCTCAGACATTAGCTCCTCAATATTCGCTGTTGCAATTGGGTCAAGTGCTGAAGTTGGTTCATCGAACAACATGATCTCTGGGTCAGTGGCCAAAGCACGTGCAATACATAGACGTTGTTGTTGACCGCCTGAAAGATTAAAAGCTAAATCATTAAGGCGGTTTTTAACTTCATCCCAGATTGCGGCACCCTTTAGGGCTTCTTCAACTTTGTCATCGACTACACGCTTGTTTGTTTCACCGCGAACACGTAAGCCATAAGCAACGTTTTCATAGATAGATTTAGGAAACGGATTCGGTTTTTGGAAAACCATACTAATACGCATACGCACTTCAATTGGATCCACACCATCTGCCAACACATTGGTGTTGTCAGGATGCATCACAATTTCACCTTCATATTTATTACCTGGATACAAGTCATGCATGCGATTAAAGCAACGTAAGAACGTTGATTTACCACAGCCAGAAGGTCCAATCAGGGCAGTGATTTTTTTCTCGTACAAAGGCATGCTAATGTCTTTAAGCGCCTTTGTTCCGTTGCTGTAATAAAAATTCAAATTACGCGCTTCGGCCTTGATTGGAGTTGTTGAATTTAAGGTATGCATGTTTTCACCAATTAATTAAATAGTTGTCGTGCTTAAACTAGGATGATTACCACTTAATATTCTTACGAATCTTGTAGCGTAAATAGATCGCTGTGCCATTCATTAATAATGTCACCAGAATAATAATCGCACCGGTCGCAGCAGCATTGACATGGAATGCATGATCGGGGCGAGATAACCAGTTAAACATTTGAATTGGCATTACAGTGAAACCGGAACTTAGCCATTCAAAGTTCAAGAAAGGTGGCTCTGTTGTAACTGGTGAAGGAGGTAAGAATGCAATAAAGGTCAGTGCGCCAATCGTAATAATTGGCGCTGTTTCACCAAGCGCACGTGCCATACCAATAATGATGCCGGTTAAGATGCCGCCATATGAATATTTAAGTACGTGATCGTAAACTACCTGCCATTTTGTTGCGCCAACTGCATAAGCTGCCTCTCGAATAGCGACTGGAATTGCACGAATGGCCTCACGTGTTGAAACAATCACAATTGGAAGAATCAGAAGACCTAAGGTTAAACCTGCAGTCAAAATACTCTGACCAAATCCTAATGCGTATACAAATAAGCCCAGTGCGAGCAAGCCATAAACAATCGATGGAACGCCTGCCAAATTAGAAACGTTAATTTCAATTAAGTCAGAAAACCAGTTTTTTGGTGCGTATTCCTCTAAATATAAACCAGCTGCAACCCCCATTGGAACTGCAGCAATAAATGTCACTGTCATGACAAGGGCGGAGCCTACCCAAGCTGAAAGTAAACCTGCGTGTTCAGCACGGCGAGAAGGGAAGTCACTAAGAAACTGCATGTTAAAGCGTGAACTTCCGTCATATAGCAAATCCACGAACAGTGTTAGCAGTGTAAGAAGGCCAAGCATCAAAGCGATCAGGCCGATGACTGCAAAAATATAGTCATTCGCTTTATGTCGCTTAATCATTGCCCGTACTTCTGCAAGATTTTGGATTGCTGAAACTTTCATGTCGGTTTTGATAGCCATAATGGTGCTCGATTAAATTTGTTTAGTAATTCTCACGGTATTTTTTACGTACCATGTGGCCTAAGATATTGAAGCCTAAAGTCATCACCATTAGGACTAAGCCAGCAGCAAAGATACTTTGATAACCAATGCTTCCGTGTGGCAAGTCACCTAATGCTACTTGAACGATATACGCAGTAATTGTGGCAGCACTTTCCATTGGATTAAAAGTGAGATTAGGTTGTTGGCCTGCAGCAACTGCTACGACCATTGTTTCCCCTACTGCACGCGAAATACCTAAAATATATGCGGCAACAATTCCGGAGATAGCAGCTGGGGTTACTACACGGATAGCTGTTTGGAAGCGGGTTGCTCCCATCGCATAAGATCCTTCACGCATACTCATTGGTACAGCGCGCATTGCATCTTCAGCGACAGAGCTGATGTAAGGAACAATCATGACGCCCATCACAATCCCTGGGCCGAGCATATTGAAGCCTGGAAGATCAGGGAAAATGTGTTGAAGCATTGGTGTTACAAAGAACAAAGCAAAGTAACCAAATACTAACAATTTCACGTGTTTTATGTGAAGCAAACTCTGAAAGATAAATAGCGCCAATGGTACCAACTGGAATTGCAACGGCGAGTGCAATAAAGGATGTAGTGAGTGTGCCTGAAATTAAAGGCATGATGCCGTAATGAGCATCTTCAAATAATGGTGTCCACTGTGTATCTGTAAAGAAATCAACGACAGAAACTGTTTTAAAAAAGCCTAAGGATTCAACTACTAGAATCGTCACAATTGCAAAAGTGGTCGCAACAGCTGATAAAGCTGCAAGCATTAAAATAAACTCAATCACACGTTCTTTAATGTTGCGTCGAATATTTTTGGCTAAACGCGGACTAATTAATAAGTCTTTTGGTTGGTTTTTCACTTGAGACGCTGTATTCATAAAAATAAGACTTTCGCATTTTAGCGGAAATAAACAAGACTGAGAAAAGCCTAAAGCAGAATTTAATACATTTGTTAC
>JBEDFH010000179.1:0-3163 GCA_041175265.1 Pseudomonadota bacterium
GCATAGTCGTTTTTTGTGTGTAAATTAACTTCTATTTTCCCTTTTTTATTAATCAGTTGCATTGCATTTATCATTAAGTTTAGCAGGACTTGCGTGATCTGTTCTTTATCACAATCAATCCATAAGGTTTTTTGCCCAGTAAGGTTAATTTCAACGTCTGCCTTTTGTGATTGTGCTGATAACATGGAGATGGTTTGTTTGGTCAATTCGACTAGGTTGATCGCGCCCATTTCTATTGGCCTGACTTTACCTGAGTCTAGTAGGGTATCAATAAGCTTATTCATGCGATCGGTTTCAGATAATATAAATCCACAAACCTCTTTTCCTTCTGTGCTTAAACCTTGTTCGCGCATTAGAATTTGAGCGGATGATTTTAAGATTCCTAGTGGCGTTCTTACTTCGTGTGAGAGTGCGGCTGATAACTCACCAACGACTGCTAATTTAGCGGCGCGGGTCAGGTCCTGTTGTGATTGACGTAAGTCTTCAATCATTTGCTCAAAGGCTTTAGAAAGTTCTTGAATTTCTCTAGGGCCACCTTTAGGAATTTCAGCTGCATTAGGTAATTTCTTGAAGTTTCGAGTGAATGCTGAGAGTTTACGTAGCGGCTTTGCAATAATGGTTGCGACTGGTGCTGCAGCTAAGATTGAAATTCCAATCACAACAAGTAGGAATAACAAAAACATCCAACCTAATTCACGGATTGGCGTGAAAGCCACATTTTTGGATTGCGAAATACGTAAAACCCAATCCAGTGAAGGCGCTCCTTGATAGCCTTTGGATTGGCTGTGCGCTTGAATAGATTGGGTATTGAGATCTTGTTGCCAATTTTTGGATTGGGAAATGATATGGCCTTTTGTATTTAAAAGCGCTGCGGCGCGACTATCACCAGATGTACTTTCTAAGATATTCCCGATTTTGCTCCAGTCAAAAACTGCATAAAGGTGCGTAAAGGTAGCCAGTGTGTTCGCTAGTAATTGGATCTATTATTTTTGCTGAGAATATCCAAGTGCTCGTTTGAAGTGGATCGATGTTTTGAAGGCCATTTTTAATTTGAGAAATTTGGCCAATTTCAATGGCTTCACTGGATGCGATGATTTTATTATTGAGATTAACTGCATGAATCTCTAAATAAATCCCTCGATAGGAAGTTTTGAGGTTATTTAAAAATCCAGATAAACGCTTATCAACGTCACCAATACGTAATTCGCGCATGATATCTAGGCGACTCCAAGAATCAACGTTTTGTTGACGCTCAAACATCATGCGGTCAATCTCAGCTATCGTGGCTTGTGAGCGGGTCTTTATGTCCTCGCTTATCTCTAACTCGAGCGCTTGTCGTGCCTGAGTGAATGACATGGCGGTAAAAATAGAGACTGGAATCAAACTTGCAAGAACAAATGCAAATGCCAGTAGATATTTGATTGATATAGGTTTTCCGAGCATGTTTTTAATTTAATCGATAAGTCTCGGTGAGGGCTAAATACGCTTCATGTATAATTCGCCGCATTCTAGTGAATACATTAAGAAGGCGGTGGGCAACCATGCACTTATGTAAAAAAGTTTTAATCCTTTGCAGTTTACTCGTCAGCACATGGGCTGGCAACCAGGCATGCGCGGATGTGTTTGATAGGCTCAAGGAAGTAGAAGTGGGCGGATATTCAAGCGCCCGTGCGCAGCAAAATCGGCATGGAAAAACAGAAGCTGCTGTTGATGAAGTGAGTCTGATCTTCAAATGGGATAACCAAGATCGCGTCAAGTTATTTGCCGAAATTGAGCTGGAGAATCCTTTATCTTGGCGTGAGGGTGGGGCCTTAAGATCTAATAAATCTTATTTAGATGTTGAGCGGCTTTATCTGGACTATGCTTTTAATGATCAGCTTAATCTGAGAGCAGGCCGATTCTTAACGCCTGTTGGGCGCTGGAATTTACTCCATGCGGCGCCTTTAGTGTGGACAACTTCACGTCCAGTTGCAACAAGTCGTTTATTTCCAATGGCGCTAAATGGCATGATGCTTCACGGTACTAAGCCATTTGAAGATGCTGCACTTGAGTATTCAGTATTTGCTGAAACGCTTAAAGATCAAGATGCGGATGCCTTTGAGCTTGCATTCAGAAATGCACGGGGTGCGCGAGTGCTTTATTCTGGCTTGGTGGATGTTGGTGCGACGGTCATGGAGTTTGATGAAAACGACCTGATTAAGCGTGAGTATCGAATGTTCAGTCTTGATTTTATTAAGTCTTATCAAGGATGGGAGCTGAGTGGAGAAGCCTTTTTTAGGAAAAGTAAACACTATCACGAAGATACTGGCGGCGCTTATGTTCAAGGCGTCGCTCCATTAGGAAATAAATGGTTTTTAATCGGCCGTTTAGAGCAATATAAGCCTACCTTGCAAGACAGTGTTGAGCGTGCTGTGATAGGCTTGGCTTGGCGTTATAAAGATAATCAGGTTTTTAAAATAGAATATGCCGGCGGGCATCAAGTTGATCCGTATATGCCCGCAGGCATCATGACTTCTGTGGCGATTTTATTCTGATGTTGCGGCGTCCTATTTTCTTATCACTCACCTTGATGCTGTTTGCACTGAATGTGCAGGCGGCGGAGAATGTGTTGGCGGTAATTGTTGCTCAAGACTTTGTAAATAAAGAGCCTGGCGCTAAAGAGCTCAATTTGATTTATCGTAAAAAGATTTTGTCATGGAATGATGGAAGTCGTATTCATCCTGTGAATCTTCCTTCTGACCATCCTTTGCGAAAAATCTTTTCAATGGCTGTATTGAAAAGCTTGCCCGAATCTCAAACGCAGTATTGGAATGATCTTTATTACCATGGCATTTCACCTCCGCACGTATTTGCTTCTAGTGAAGCTGCGATGCGCTTTGTTGTTGAAACTAAGGGATCGATTGCGTATGTGTCAGCATGTGCTTTAGATGAGCGTGTCCGTCCTGTTTTATGGATTGATGCTTTGGGTAATATCACCAATACCAAGCCAGACTTCAGCTGTAACTAAATTGTTTTAATTAAGAAAATATTCTTTCTAATGGATGATTTGTACGCAAATTTTGCATTTCCCTGCATTTTTTGCGTTCACTTATTAAACGGTTTTGGGTATGTTTTTTTATTCACCTATTCGTTTTTCATGATTTAATAGTTCAACCTATTGATT
>JBEDFH010000180.1:0-1295 GCA_041175265.1 Pseudomonadota bacterium
CATTCATATAACCAGCGCATTAATTACCGGACGCTATTTTGACCACTATAAAACTATCAAAAAAACCTGCTGAACAAGCGACAGTAAAAACTAGCAAAGCACCGGTTCGCCGTGCCGATCCAAGCAAACGTGATCGCACTGTGGCACCTAAACCTTTTGTGAAACCACAAGAAGTTTCCATAAGCGAGCCAAGACAAGAAGCTAACAGATCGCCTTCATCGAATACTGAACAAGTCAGCTCAAAGGCCTCTCAGCGCAATCATCGTTACGATGGCAGATTGCGTGACGAAGCGCCACGCCAACAAGCCAGGCCAACGCTAGACGACACCGGTCGCGACACCCCAAGACGAGGCGGAAAGATGCGCGATGGATTTGAAGTAGGTGATTTCAATAATGACCGCGCAAGTAATCCGATGTTTACCCCCAAACCTATGCCTAGCAATCCTGACCACCCACGTCTTTCAAAAAGAATGGCAGAGTTAGGCTTGTGCTCACGTCGTGAGGCCGATGAATGGATTGTTAATGGCTGGGTAAAAGTAAACGGTAAAGTGATGTCAGAACTTGGCACCCGAGTTTCAAAAACTGCCGAAATTACCGTCAGTAAAGAAGCTGAACAACATCAGTCCGAAGTGGTTACCATTTTGCTTCATAAACCGATCGGTTATGTTTCCGGCCAAGCTGAGGATGGTTATCAACCTGCTATCGTACTGATACATCCAGACAATCAATGGCAAGATGACCCATTACTTCACCACGCACAGCCAAGAGAGTTTCAACGTGGATTTTTAAAAGGCCTAGCCCCTGCTGGTCGCCTGGATATTGACTCAACAGGTTTGCTAGTACTTACCCAAGATGGGCGCGTAGCGCGTCATTTAATTGGTGAAGACTCAACGGTTGAAAAAGAATATTTAGTTCGTGTCGAAGGCGATTTATCTTACAACAATCTCGATTTGCTCAATCACGGCTTATCTCTAGACGGCGTTAAACTAAAACCAGCAAAAGTGTCTTGGCAAAACGAGCATCAATTGCGTTTTGTGTTGCGCGAAGGTCGTAAACGCCAAATTCGTCGCATGTGTGAATTAGTTGGACTGAAAGTGTTAGGGCTTAAACGCATTAGAATTGGCAGTGTCACTTTAGGTAAATTACCTATCGGCGAATGGCGTTACTTACGTCCCGAAGAGCGCTTTTAATATTGCTAGCTAATCATTAATGGAAACAACATGGATTTAGTTTTAATTTTAAAAGCTTTGCTTCTAGGATTGGTTGAAGGCGCAACAGAGTTCTTACCTGTAAGC
>JBEDFH010000180.1:1331-3577 GCA_041175265.1 Pseudomonadota bacterium
TTCTTACCTGTAAGTAGCACAGGGCATTTAATTATCGTCAGCGATTTACTCGATTTCATGAGTGTAGAAAAACGTGAAATTTTTGAAATCGTCATTCAATTAGGGTCTATATTAGCGGTGGTTTGGCTCTACCATGGCAGACTCTACAAAGTCATTCGTACGGTTAAAAATGATCTCAACGCGCAACGCTTTGTATTGCAATTGCTCATCGCATTTTTACCGCTAGCATTGATAGGACTAGTATTTCACAAACAAATAAAAAATCTATTATTTCACCCAGTGCCCGTTGCAATTGCTTTAATTACTGGTGGTTTTTTAATTCTACTTATTGAAAAATTAGCACTGAAAGCACGAACGCATCACATAGAAGAAATGAGCAGCTGGCAAGCGGTTAAAATTGGATTCGCCCAATCGCTTGCTTTAATACCTGGCGTTTCTCGATCTGGGGCAACGATTCTTGGCGGGATGTCTGTTGGTTTATCCCGACAAGTCGCTACAGAATTCTCATTCTTTTTAGCAATTCCTGTCATGTTCGCTGCTACGGGCTACGATTTACTCAAGCATCGTGATTTATTGTCAGTAGAAGATGCCGGATTATTCTCCATTGGTTTTATAGCGGCTTTCTTTTCAGCATTGGTTGCAATTAAAACTTTGATTCGCTATGTCGCTGGACATGACTTCAAAATTTTCGCATGGTATCGAATCGCACTAGGCATCTTAGTACTTATTTACTTTTGGTAATTAATAACTAGGCCTATGCGCGACATTCAGTTTTCATCAAGCGTTATCACCTGGCAAAAAGCACATGGTCGCCATGACTTACCTTGGCAAAATACCAGAGATCCTTATGCTATTTGGGTTTCAGAAATCATGCTGCAACAAACCCAAGTCACCGCAGTAATAGGCTATTACGCAAACTTTATGCACAGTTTTCCGACCATCGAGACGCTTGCAAATGCAACACAGGAAGAAGTGTTACAACATTGGAGTGGCTTAGGTTACTACTCGCGTGCGCGTAACTTACATCATGCTGCACAAACCATCATGGATGAGCATGGCGGTGTTTTTCCGGAAGATTTTGAGCAAGTTCAAACATTATCAGGTATCGGCAGGTCAACCGCTGCAGCCATTGTTTCATTTGCGTTTAATCAAATACAAACC
The DNA here is from genome assembly GCA_041175265.1 of Pseudomonadota bacterium. Taxonomy (GTDB): domain Bacteria; phylum Pseudomonadota; class Gammaproteobacteria; order Burkholderiales; family Methylophilaceae; genus Methylopumilus_A. The sequence continues at coordinate 2,493 of JBEDFH010000180.1, forward strand.
ATTTTAGATGGCAACGTAAAACGGGTTTTAGCACGTCATTTTCTAATTGAAGGATGGACTGGATCGCCTAAAATCGAAAAGCATTTGTGGCAGTTAGCTGAATCGCTCTTACCCGAAAAAGACATGGTGTCTTACACTCAAGGCTTGATGGATCTAGGTGCAACGATTTGCACGCGTAGCAGACCTAAATGCGACCAATGCCCACTCAATAACACTTGTTTGGCTTATGCACAAAATCGCACTAAAGATTTACCAACGCCCAAACCTAGAAAAGCAATTCCACAAAAACAAACCACCATGCTAATCATTCTCCAAGGCAATGAAGTCTTGTTAGAAAAGCGCCCACCAAGTGGGATTTGGGGCGGCTTATGGAGCTTTCCTGAAATTGATATGCAAGAAATTGCAACCGAGTTTATTGCAACAAGATTTGGATTGCAGGTGGAAGCAGAAGAACCACTAGCATTGGTGCAGCACGTCTTTACACACTTTAAGCTAGAAATTCTGCCGCAGCCTTTAAGACTCATTGGCAAACCATCACAACTCAATGCGCCTAACATGATTTGGCTTCCCATAGAGGATGCAATTGGTGCAGCACTTCCCACACCAGTTCGAAATATTTTGCTAAACTTAAATTACTAAGTTTTTAACTGTGTCTAAAATGGCTACGCTTTATAAATCTAGAGATGAACGCATACAAGATGTGATGCTGGCTTATACCAAACTAGAGAGTTCGGTAAGGTATTCGCTCACACATGGCGGCAGATATTTGCCCTATGAAGCAACTGAGCTGGAAATGATGCGCGAGGATAAGGCTTGGGCGATGGCAAGATTAGCGATCGATAAAATTATGCGCTTACCCAATATTCATATTAATAAATTTAGCCAATAAACAAGCAGCCCTTAGGCTGCTTTTTTATTAATCGCTTAAGCTAAAAAAATTAAATCTCGCCCCAGCTTTCGTCCCACATACAATGTTTAATTGTTCTGCGGTTTTTAATCAGTTCGTCAATGCTTGGCTCGTCATTTAGTGCACGTTTAATCGCCAATTTTGTTGCATCATAGTTATTTTTATACATATCAGCTTT
>JBEDFH010000181.1:0-2568 GCA_041175265.1 Pseudomonadota bacterium
ATCCGTTTTTTGTGCAGCGTCTTCGATACAAATTTAATGATTTCAGCCAAAGTATAAACCTTAGGCCCACCTAAATCGTAAGACTTACCATAAGTCTCGGAATTTTCTATAGCAGCAACAAATGCTGCGGCAACATCTTCAACATAAATAGGCTGAAATTTAGCTTTAGGCTTCGCAAGCAAAATCACTGGTAGAACCTTAATTAAACCTGCAAACAAATTAATAAAACCATCGCCACGCCCAAAAATAATTGAAGGCCTAAAAACTGTGACATCTAATTTATTACCTTGTGAGAGCACGTAAGCCTCACCTTCAGCTTTTGATTGCAAATAATGACTAGGGGCTTTTAAAGCAGCTTTTAATGCACTCATGTGAATCAATCGCCCAATACCCAATTTCAAGCAAATCTTTGCTACGCGCTTTGGCAATTCGGCATGCATTTTGTTAAAACTCATTTTTTTAGTCTCATGCAAAATTCCAATGAGGTTAATGACCACATCACAACCTTTTAAAGCCAAACTTAAGGCAGCATCATTCATCACATCACATTCAACCACTGTGACATTTGGCAACAGGATAAGATGCTTGCTCACCTCACGCCTTCGAGTGAGAATCTTGACTGAGTACCCAGCAACACTAAGTTGTTGCGCCATCGCGCTACCAACAAACCCTGTACCACCCAACAAACATATTTGCTTCATGCTTTAACCTTATCAAATCCTAAATACTTTTATTCTGCCGCAATTGCGGCACTAGTCTTAGTAATAATACCTAATCTCTGTTTTAAACTTTGTGTTTTAGTACCTAAACGATAGGCGTAAAAGTATGTATTAGCCATCACTTTTTGTACATATGCACGTGTTTCTAGAATTGGAATATTTTCAACATAGATTGCACCCTCAATCGGTTGATCTGCCATCCAATTTTTAACGCGTCCCGGCCCAGCATTGTAAGCTGCTGTTGCAAGCGGCGTTTGCCCGTTCATCATATCTAAGGTGTACCTCAAATAATAAGTCCCCAATTGAACATTGGTATCTAACTGATGAATCTTATCTTGCCGATACCCACCTAAATTCATACGCTTGGCAATCCAAGCCGCCGTCTCCGGCATCACCTGCATGACACCAGCAGCACCAACCCCTGATTTTGCACTCGGATTAAAACGACTTTCTTGACGTGTTAGACCATATACCCAGGCCTCATCAACACCATAGTCTTTAGAAAAATTCGTTACAGTTTCTCGATAAGGGGTAGGAAAACGTAAAATATAACTATGTACTGATTTAGTTCTCTCCGCAGTGTTAATAGCAACATCATACCAACCCTGACGAAGCGCCAACTCAGCTGCAGCCAACAATTGCTTGTCATCGTAATCGCGAGTTGCCCAAGACCATTCTGAGCGAGACTCCCACTTAAGCCCAATACGCTGTAACTCCAGCACACGTTGTATTGCTGGCTGATTTTGGATCTGCTGGACTTCAGACTCAGTTGGGACATAATTAATTGGCGTAGCCGTTAACACATCACCTAACTCATCTTCCGCAAGCAAGCCGTAATAATTACGTTCGCGGGTCAAGGCCAGTAACAACTGATTAGCTTTAGGAATATCATTCTGAGCCTTATACGCACGTGCTTTCCAATATCGCCAAACAGGCTCCTCTTGCTGTTCAACTGTCATCTCAGCAATCGTATTTTTTACCAAAATCCAATCTTTATTCCACAAAGCCACCCTTGTTTTCCAAGCAAGGCCCTCTTTATCCATATATTGCGTCTTAACCCGTGCATAAATACTAAGCGCGTTATTATCATGATGTCGGGCAGCATAAATTGCGAAGCGCTTCCACATTTGGGCAGACTCTTCTTCTGAAAACTGACTCGCTATTTTTTCCCAACGCTGCTTTGCCGAATCAATTTGTATACGCATAAGACGATCTAAAGCATATAAATGAAGTTCACGACCTAATCGCGTATGAAGTGAAATTGGATTTTTAGCATCAAGAAATTGCTGAGGATTTTGGAAGGCCACATCCAGCGATTTAATAAAACCAGAAAGACTCAATCGCTGCAATAAGGACTTTGCCAATGGCAATTGACCTTCTTGCAACGCCAATCTAAAGCGCATCCAAATGTCATCTTCCGTAAGCACATTCGATTTTTGCATGAGGTCAAACAGCGCCTCACAGTTGACTGGATGATTAGTCGCCACCATCCAATAGACTTTACCCTCAGTAAGCGCAATTGCAATTGCATCGCCTTTTTTAGCTCTGCCTTCTAACGCATAACAAGCGATTGCCAGATCCTCACGTTTATACTGAGGCAACTCTTCAAAGAACGTTGACCAGTCTTGACGCTTGGCGAGCGCTTTCAACCACTCAGCCCTTATTCGTTCTGAAAAAAAGGTGTCATTATATTCAGCAAGATAATTTTGGATTTGAGTTTTGTCTGCATTACTTAGCTTAAGCAACATTACCCAATAATCAACATATGGAAGCAATACGTAGTTTTGTGAATGCAGCACTTTTGATGATTCAAGCATTCCGCTTGGACTCCGCAACGGGTGAACTTTAT
>JBEDFH010000182.1:0-2630 GCA_041175265.1 Pseudomonadota bacterium
CAGCACTGAATTCACGCAATATCGATCGCGTGATCGATGCAATTGCAAAGGTGCTGTAATCATCAAGCCTTAAGTAGTAGTTGTAAAAAAGTAGAAAAGCCCGCTAGCGTAAAGCTTGCGGGCTTTTTTACTGTCATTGAAAAATCCACCTAGTTAAGTCAAACCTCAATATTTTTAAAAAAGCAATAAATTGACTGGATTAAAAAGCAGCACTATTCTCCAATAATTGGGACTCATAAGACATTTCATAAAATGCGATGGCATACAACTGGAGACATTAAGAACGGCGCTTTCTCAAAATGGGCTGATGACCTCGCCCAAGCCTTCGTTCGTCTCGAGCCACAAGCCTTAAACGATCAAGAATTTAAAGGCGAAATTGCAAAAGTAAACACCGATGAAATACAACTTTCTCGTGTCACCGCAACGGGGCATCGAGTCAGACGTTTAAAAGAACATATTGACTCATCAAGCAGCGATATCTGTTTTATTAATATTCAAATCGGTGGCATAGGTTCTACCCAACAACGAGGACGAGAATTCATCTGTCATCCGCTTGATAAGAATCCATTTGATCTTTATTCACTCGCTTTACCTAAATCATTGGTCCCAAATAGTTTGCTTGAGCGTGGAGGCGCAAAACTCTCTCGTTCAGGTAACAGTCGCGAGATAGCGCAAACGCTGCTAAGTTATGCATCGCTAGCACTTCATACAGAAAATCGTACTACCGTGCCTTTAACTATTGTTACGAGGCATATGGTTGAATTACTAAGTTGTTTGAGCGATCCTCTCGATCATGAGCAAGAAGTAGAACCTGCGCTACCTGCACGTCTAGCACTCATATGTAATTACATTCAACGTCATCTGGAAGATGAACAGCTTAGCGCTGAAAAATTAGCATTGGCATTTGGTGTTTCAACACGCTATGTCCATAAATTGTTCTCATCCACTGACCAAACTGTCTCAGAGTATGTATGCCAATTACGTATCGCAAGAGCCTGCCAATTACTGATTAACCCAGAATTTTCAAAAATAACCATTACTGAGCTTGCTCTCTCTATTGGGTTTAGAGATATCTCATACTTCAACCGCCGATTTAAACAGGCTATAGGGGAAACGCCTTCTGACTACCGAAAGCGCCAACTAAATAAGTCTTTCCTCTAATAGAAACTCTCCGTACTTACCCACCTTATTCACTCTAATCCATTTCTAGAGTTCAGTAGAATCCAAGCATCTGTCTTGTTTGCAAGCTAGATTGAGACCATGCCAAACATGGCTGAATGGTCACCCGATCATTCTCAATCAAATAACAATACATTGGAGACAACGATGGATAAATCGAGACGCGCATTTTCAATTGGAGGCCTGCTCGCCTCAGCATCATTATTGTTAGGTGAAGAAGTACTGGCTGAATCAAAAAATGGCAGCTATAAGCTTTCTGGAAAGCCGGAAGCCTTCGTCACTAAAATGGGTATCAAGTACCCCATCGTGCAAGCAGTGATTGGCGGCTCGACCCCCGATCTTGCAGCTGCGGTTTCTAATGCTGGCGGTATGGGTGGCATAGGCATGTCATGGTCACCAGAACAAGAGGTAAGAGACTATGTCAAAGCAACAAAGTCACTGACTAAGGCACCATTTGCAATCGGTTATGTTTTATCTTTTGGCGCTAACACCTTACCCGCTGCGATAGATGCAGGCGCACCTGTTATTCAGTTTTCATTTGGTACGCCAAGTAAAAAACAAATTGCGATGATACGCGCTGCTGGCGCAAAGTTTGGTATGCAAATTAGTACGGTTGACGGAGCTAAGCAAGCACTAGAAGCGGGCGCGGACTACATCAGCGTACAAGGTCAAGAAGCGGGTGGACATATACAAGCGCAAGGCAGTTGGCGTGATCACTTACCGCGTATTCTTGAAATCACAGGTAAGACACCAACCCTAGTAGCAGGTGGCCTCTCGAATGGTAAAGATCTGCGTGATGTCATCGGCATGGGTGCATCAGGCGGTGTTTTTGGTACTCGCTTTGCTGCTAGTAAAGAATATCCTAGCCATCCAGAATATAAAAAACGGATGATCAACTCACGTCCTTCAGATACTGCACTCACAGTTTGCTTTGATGGTGGTTGGCCAGGTGCGATGCACCGCGTACTACGCAATCCAACATTAGAGCGTTGGGAAGCTGCTGGTTCACAAGGAGCAGGTTTGCGTCCAGGTGAAGGTGATGTAGTTGGTACGATTGGCGATATGAAATTCGAACGCTATAACCTCTTCCCTGCTTTTGTTGTGACACAAGGTAAAGTTGAAGACATGGCCATGTATGCAGGATTGGGCGTTGGATCAATCAAAGATATTCAATCTGCAGGCGATATCGTTCAAGGTATATGGAATGAGTGTGTAGGTAAGACTGCATAAGCGTCCATCAATAAAAATTGAATCTATCGATGTCAAAAATTTTTGACTTAGCATGGTCGCTGACACTATCAGCGACCATCTTTTTTTCAATCCCTGGCTTTGCAGATGATGAGATCAGCAAAGGCAAACAATTATTTCAAACAAAATGTGCGATGTGTCATACCCACATACAAGGAACAAGCCACTCTACCGGCCCTAATCTTTTTGGTGTGGTGGGAAGA
>JBEDFH010000183.1:0-4119 GCA_041175265.1 Pseudomonadota bacterium
TGACTCGGCTTCTAGACGTTTGACCATTTCACGAAGTATCGTTTCAAAAGACTCAATCGAGATTTCTCGCTCATTCATGTTGAGAATTTCAACAAAACGCGACATGTGAGTGCCCTTGAAGTTATGCGGTAAATGCACATACATATCAAATAGTGCAACCGTATGTTGGACACCGCCTGTTTTATCTTTGACCTTAACTGGGTGGCGAATTGACTTAATCCCTACCTTGTCGATGGCGAGATGTCTAACATCTGGCGTATTCTGTACATCTTCGATTGTAGAATTATTGGTTTGGCTCATGTCGTTCCTGAAAATAATTTGCTTGGTAAGCGATCACTAATACTTGAGTATATCACTAGGTTAATTGTTTCTCAATTGCAGCTCTAATCCCTTTAGCATCTAGACCACATTCGGCTAGCATGGTTTCATGTACGCCGTGTTCAATAAATGTGTCTGGTAAACCTAGGCATAAGACCTTGCTATTTTTTCGTATAGCTTGCAAGGCCTCTGCAACTGCTGAACCTGCCCCACCCATCACAGCATTTTCTTCCACCGTAACAATCAAATCATGGCTATTTGCTAGCTGCATGATGAGATCGACATCTAATGGTTTCACGAATCGCATATTTGCAACGGTTGCATCGAGTTCTTCCGCGGCTGCTAGAGACGGTGTGAGCATGCTACCAAAAGCAAGAATGGCAATCTTTTTGCCGTGGCGACGAATTTCGCCTTTGCCAATTTCTATACTAGTTAAATCATGTTTAATGTCAGCGCCTGGACCACCGCCGCGTGGGTAACGTACAGCACTAGGCCCATTGAATTGATATGCGGTTGTTAGCATTTGGCGACATTCATTTTCATCACTAGGCGCCATGACCATCATGTTAGGAATGCAGCGTAAATAACTTAAATCAAAACTACCCGCATGTGTTGGGCCGTCAGCACCGACCAGACCTGCCCGATCAATAGCAAAAACGACAGGTAGATTTTGTAACGCAATATCATGAATCAGTTGATCGTAAGCGCGTTGCAAAAAGGTTGAGTAAATAGCAACAACAGGTTTTAATCCTTCACATGCTAAACCCGCGGCAAAGGTTAGTGCATGTTGTTCAGCGATGCCTACATCGTAAAAGCGATCAGGATAGATTTCAGCAAAAGCATTCAGACCTGATCCGTCACACATAGCAGGTGTTATTCCAATAAGACGGTTGTCTGTGGCGGCCATATCGACTAACCAATCACCAAATACTTGGGTGTAAGTTTTTTTGCCATTGTTTGGAACTGCTGAGCCATTATCTGGATTGAACTTCCCTACGCCGTGGAATTTGCCTGGATCACTTTCTGCTGGGGCATAGCCATGACCTTTTTGCGTCACAATATGTAAGAACTGAGGTCCCTTTAATTGCTTAATATTATTTAGTGTTGAAATCAACGTATCTAAATCATGGCCATCGATAGGGCCAATATAATTAAAACCAAATTCTTCAAATAAAGTACTTGGTGTCATCATTCCCTTCATATGCTCTTCAGCGCGTTTTGCGAATTCGAGTACGGGAGGCATGACACCTAATACTTTCTCGCCAGATTTTCTGACGCTGGTATACAAACGGCTTGAAAGTAGTTTTGCTAAGTAGTTTTGTAGTGCGCCTACATTAGGTGAAATCGACATATCGTTGTCGTTCAAGATGACCAATAAATTAGCATCCATTGCACCTGCGTTATTGAGCGCTTCGAATGCCATTCCTGCTGTCATTGCACCATCACCAATAATTGCTACTGCGCGTTTATCCAAGCCCTGTTGTTGTGCAGCGATTGCCATACCAAGTGCTGCTGAAATTGAGGTGCTGGAATGACCCACTCCGAATGTGTCGTATTCACTTTCTTGGCGGCGTGGAAAGCCGGCAATTCCGCCTGCTTTCCGTAAGCTAGCCATAGCGGAACGCCTGCCAGTAAGAATTTTATGGGGGTAGGTTTGATGTCCTACATCCCATACCAAACGGTCTTCTGGAGTGTTAAAAACATAATGTGTTCAACTACGCCAAGATTGGATGAAAGATGACCGCCCGTTTGTGAAACGCTCTCAACTAAAAACTCTCGTAATTCGGTTGCTAATTGGGGAAGCTGTTTTCGACTAAGCTGGCGCAATTGTTCAGGCATATCGACGATGTCGAGTAGCGGTGTATGAATGGCCATTAAAAATCTCGCTCAGTAATAAATTGGGCTAATTGCACTAATCTTCTAGCTTCATCGCCATATGGTTTGAGTGGAGTAATTGCTTCGTTGAGTAATTCTTTTGCTAATTCTTTTGCACGAACAATCCCTAGAATCGTGACATACGTTGGTTTATTTGCATCAGCATCTTTCCCAGCAGTTTTCCCCAAAGTTTTGGTGTCTGCTTCGGCATCCAAAATGTCATCCACTACTTGAAAAGCCAATCCAATGTTTTGAGCATATTGATCAATTACCTTAATTCGATCAGCGTTTTCATTTGAACTGCAGTATGCGCCTAGTAATGCAGCAGCGCGAATAAGTGCTCCTGTTTTATGAATATGCATGTATTCAAGTTCCGTTTGAGACAAGGCTTGGCCTACACTTGCCAAATCGATTGCTTGCCCGCCTGCCATGCCACGTGAGCCACTTGCAACGGCCAGTAAATGCAACATTTTTAATTGGTGTTGCACATTCGTGTGCAACTCAGGGGCAGATAAAACCTCAAAAGCGAGACTCTGTAATGCATCACCAACCAAAAGTGCGGTGGCATCATCAAATTGTTTATGGCAAGAAGGTTTCCCACGTCTTAAATCATCATCATCCATGCAAGGCATGTCATCGTGTACTAAAGAATATGCATGAATCATTTCAACAGCTGCAGCAGCGATATCTATTTTATTATCAGGCGCCTGGCAAAATTCTCCTGCAGCATGTGCTAGTAATGCACGTACACGTTTCCCGCCCCCCAAGGTTACATAGCGCATGGCTGCATGTAAGCGTTGTGGTGCAATATTTTCGTTAGGAATAAGATGACTTAGCGTATGCTCTGTTCGCGTTTGAATCGCTTTGAGCCATGCCTGAAAATTAATATCGGAATGATTGGTCATCAAATACGTTCTTTAGTGAATCACTTAATATTATTCTTGATTGTCTTGATAGTTTTGCAATTGATTAGCATCACTTAGTATGCGAACTTGTTGTTCAACATCAGCTAATTTTTTTTGGCATTGTTGTAATAAAGCCGTGCCATGTTTGAATGCATTTAATGCATCCTGTAATGGTAATTGATTCGTTTCCATTTGATTGACTATCGCTTCAAGCTCTTTTACTGCATTCTCGAAGTTGATTTCGTTGATTTCTGATGATGTATTTTTAGTCATTCCTTATTTTAACCTATTCGGCACTAAAATATTTCGTTCAAGAACTGATTGATATCCTGAATTTCCTCATCACATACACCATGCGCCATTGGATATTCATGCCACTGAACAGCGAAGTGCAGGCTATGTAATAAATCTAAAGAAATTTTGCATGTATCTAGCGTGATGACAGTGTCAAAACTTCCGTGAGCCATGAAAATCGGAGTATTGGCGTTAGCTTTATTGGTTTCCGTGGCTAATGTTTGTTTTAGTGGCACATAAGTGGATAGTGCCAAAATGCCAGCTAATTTTTCTTGATGTCTTAGTGCGGTAAAAAGCGCCATGGCCCCACCTTGAGAAAACCCTGCAAGGACAATATTCTTAGCAGAAATTCCTTTAGATTTTTCTTGGGCAATGAGTGCTTCTATCGTAGCTTGCATTTCACGCATGCCCGCTTCGTCTTGCTTATCTTGCATGCTAAGACCATATAAATCGTACCAGGCACGCATTTCATAACCATTATTCATGGAAATAGGGCGGTGTGGTGCATGCGGAAAGATGAAGCGGGTATTAGGTATATTTAAGCGATCTACAATAGGTAAAAAATCATAACCATCAGCTCCTAGGCCATGAAGCCATATCACCGTATTTTTAACAGGTTGTGAAGTCTCTACGACTTCATACTGTAAGTTATTTTGCATCACAATCATTCTCGTGAATATAGAAAATATTGAAATAAAAAAAGCCCCATGATTTGGGGCTTTTTTAT
>JBEDFH010000184.1:0-3867 GCA_041175265.1 Pseudomonadota bacterium
ACAAATGTTAGGCATTTCTGGCCGCCCTGATAGCGCAGATGGAAAAAGTATAGAACCTATGCAAGCGCATGGCATTCAAGCCATGTCTATTGGCTTCTTAGTTGATACAGATACACCAATGGTCTGGCGTGGACCGATGGTCACAGGCGCGCTAGAACAATTGTTACGTGATACACGCTGGAAAGATCTAGATTACTTAATTATCGATTTACCTCCTGGCACAGGCGACATCCAGCTCACACTCGCCCAAAAAGTACCTGTCACAGGCGCAATTATCGTGACGACACCTCAAGACATTGCCCTATTAGATGCTCGCAAAGGCTTAAAAATGTTTGAGAAAGTGGGCATTCCTATTTTAGGAATTGTGGAAAATATGAGCACGCATATTTGCTCAAAATGTGGTCATGAAGAACATATTTTCGGTGCCGGCGGTGGCGCTGCTATGTGTAAAGACTATAACGTAGATTTATTGGGATCACTCCCTTTAGATATCAGCATTCGTGAACAATCTGATACTGGCACACCAACTGTGATTGCGGAGCCTAACAGCAACATTGCTAACACTTACAAACAAATTGCTCGTTCAACCGCATCTAAGCTTTCCCAGTTAGCGCTTGATCACAGCAGTAAATTCCCAAATATCGTTATTCAAAACACCTAATAAAAAAGCCCCAATCGGGGCTTTTTTATTACATATCCATCTAACTTAGATCTTTACACCATAACAATACACATCAACACCATTCTTAGGCCTAATTAAAGTCGCAGGAATTGATACACCATTACGCCAATCATTCACGGCATCTTGTTTGCCGGCACCAGTCACCAAGAAAATCACCTCTCTTGTATTGCTTAAGCGTTGCTGACTGACAGTAATCCGGTCTGCAGGCGGTTTAGGTGCATCAAATACAGGCACGGCATCAGCCGAATTATCGACAGGCTGATTTGGGAATAAACTCGCGGTGTGCCCATCCTCACCCAAGCCAAGCAACACTAAATCAAACTCAGGAACGCCCGCAAGGGTCTTGGCATAAGCCTTGGCACCTTCAACATTGCCCAACTCTGCTGGAATATCGTGAATCTGACTAGCTGGAATGCTCACATGATTAAGCCACGTAGTGCGTGCCATCAAGCTATTGCGTTCAGAATCATCCACTGGCAAACAGCGGTCATCATTATGATAAACATGCCAATTCGACCAATCTGCCTGAGCATTTTTTAACAAGGCATAAACATTTTTAGGCGTTGAACCGCCAGCCAGAACAATAGAAAAAGAGCCTCGTTCAGCAATTGCTTGTTGCGCGGCGGCAAGAATTCGATTCAAAGTTGCCTGATTGATTTCATCTTGCGTTTGGAATGTGTGCCAACGGCTGATTTGCTTTGTATTTTCTTGGTTTGTATTTTGCATCATGCAAAGCCTTCACGTTATAATTACGGGGTATTTAATAGTGATTAAATTTAACCCGCCATCTTACCCAAAAGGACGACGGCATTCCACATCCTCATCAAGGAAAAATAATGAAACTTGCAATGATTGGCTTAGGCAAAATGGGTGGCAACATGACTACCCGCCTTCTACGTAGTGGTATTGAAGTAGTTGGTTACGATAGAAGTGTAGAAGTTGTTGGTCAACTTGTTAAAAATGAAGGCATGATTGCAGCGACCAGCGTGCCTGATGCAGTTTCAAAACTTGGTGATGGTAAAGAAAAACGGATCGTTTGGTTAATGCTACCAAGTGGCACACCAACTGAAATTCAAATCCAAGATCTTGCCCACATGCTCAGCAAAGGCGACATCATTATTGATGGTGGCAATTCTAATTACAAAGATAGTCAACGTCGCGGTGCATTTTTAGCAGAACGTGGTATCGGATTCATGGATGCTGGAACATCTGGCGGCATCTGGGGCCTAGAAAACGGATACTGTTTAATGGTCGGTGCTACACCTGAGGTTGCTAAAACAATCGAGCCTATTCTAATTGCACTTGCGCCAGCAAAAGATCGTGGTTGGGCGCATGTTGGTCCAATTGGTGCTGGGCATTTCACAAAAATGATTCATAACGGTATCGAGTACGGCATGATGCAAGCGATGGCTGAAGGCTTAGATTTACTAAAAGGCAAAGAAGACTTAAATCTAGATTCGTTCGCAGCTGGCTACTTGACCTGACTGCTGATGCATTAAAAGAAGATCAAGAACTCACAGCAGTTGCGCCTTACGTAGCAGATTCTGGCGAAGGTCGTTGGACTGTCATGGAATCAGTTGAACAAGGCGTTGCGGCACCAGTACTAACACTTGCATTACAGGCTCGATTCAGAAGCCAAGATGCGACTGGCTATAGCTATAAATTGTTATCAATGATGCGTAATGGCTTTGGTGGCCACTTCGTTAAATCCGTTGGCGATTAATCAATAAATAGTTGTTTTTCCACATCCCAAAAATTTCAGGAAACTTAAAGTAATGAGCAAAAAAATTGATCCTTGCACACTAGTTTTATTCGGCGCTAGTGGCAACTTGGCCCGCATTAAATTGATCCCAGGCTTATTTCATCTAGATGAAGCTGGTCGCTTAGATGATGACATGAAAATCTTATCTGTCGGTCGTGGCGAAGTTTCTGAAGAAGCTTGGCGTGCAGATATTAAGGGGATGTTGGATGCAAAGTTCAAAAATGGTTACGATCAAAAAGTGTTCGAACGCTTCATCTCGATTGAGTGATGAAAAATCATTCCCTCAAAACTTAGCGTACTTTTTATCAGTCCGCCCTACTGACTTTGCAACCGTAGTAGCACAACTTTCAGGTGTTGGATTACTTGATGAAAGCAAATATTGGCGCCGTGTGTTAATTGAAAAACCATTTGGAACTGATTTAGCGAGCGCACAAGCATTACAGGCTGAACTTACCAAACATCTTAAAGAAAGCCAGATTTACCGTATCGACCATTACTTAGGTAAATCTGCTATTCAAAACATTATGCTCACGCGCTTTACTAATGCAATTTTTGAGCCGCTATGGAATAACGAACATATTGATCACATTCAAATCACTAACAACGAAACATTAGGCGTCGGCGAAAGAACTACGTTCTACGATGCAACTGGTGCACTTCGAGACATGTTCCAAAGTCACTTATTGCAAACACTGGCTTTAGTTGCAATGGAAAAACCTAGGGATTTGAATCCTGAAAGCATACGTGCTGAAAAAATTAAATTATTGCAATCCATCCGCCCTATCGACGTTAACAACTTGAATAAACAAGCTTTCCGCGCACAATATTCAGCTGGGCGCGTACAAGCTGGTGACGGCCATGCAGAAAAAGTGCCGGGCTATTTAGAAGAGTTAAAACGTGACGGTGTAGATTCAAGCAACACTGAAACTTACGCAGCAGTTAAGCTTTTTATCGACAACACTCGCTGGAAAGGCGTACCTTTCTATGTGCGTACTGCTAAGCGTTTACACGAAGGCAATACAGCGATTGCAATTCGTTTTAAAAAATCACCGATGCAATTGAATGATAATCAACATCAAAACTGGTTAATCATCAATATTCAACCACGCGAATGTGTGAAATTTGAAGTTGAATCAAAAATCCCAGGTTTAGATATCGCAACACGTACATTAAGCATTGACGGTCCTCAGCGCCAAGCTGGAGATGAGTCAATTGATTCATACGAAACATTGATGTTGAACTTAATGGAAGGTGACCCTTCACAATATCTACACATCAATGAAGTTGAAGCGCAATGGCGTTTAGTTGATCCAATCGTCAAAACTTGGGCGAATGATAAAGCACCATTGCATCAATATCCTGCTGGAGATCGTGATCCAAAAGAATCTAGCGTAATCTTTGAAGCTGAAGATCAATTCTGGCG
>JBEDFH010000185.1:0-4282 GCA_041175265.1 Pseudomonadota bacterium
CCCAAGGACCTTCATACAATAATTTAGCCGTTGCCAAAAACGGTTCAAAATCAATTTCAACTGCCTTTCCACCCAAGGCTTCAAGTTCAGCAATCGCATCTTGAAATAATGCGGGACTTTCTGAGTTGCCAAAGAAGGCTAGTTGCTCGGGTTTAGGAACTCCAAATACAAATGTCTTTTTCAATTCAGAAACTTTTAACGGTGTGGCTCTAGAATAAGCATCGGCGTCATCAAAACCCTGAGCGCTTTCTAAAATAGTTGCAGCATCTTTTGCTGTTAAGGCAAAAATAGAAACGCAATCCAAGGTACGGCAAGCGGGGACAACTCCGGAAGTACTTAATAAACCACAGCTTGGTTTTAAACCCACTAAATTATTAAATGCAGCTGGTACGCGACCTGAACCAGCAGTATCTGTGCCCAAACTAAAACTTACCAACCCCAATGCAACTGATACAGCTGAGCCTGAACTAGACCCCCCAGAGATGTATTCTGGATTAAAACTATTTTGACAGGGTCCGTAAGGAGATCGAGTGCCGACCAAACCTGTCGCAAACTGATCTAGATTTGTTTTTCCAACAGGGATTGCCCCAGCATCAATTAATTGCTGAACAACAAAAGCGTTTTTTTCTGGTGTATAAGCGCGTATTCTGGACAGCCAGCTGTTGTCGGAATGCCAGCCAAATCAATATTATCTTTAATAGCAAAAGGAATACCGTAAAGAGGAAAATCTGCAGGATTCTTATCCGCCAATTGGTTAGCATAAGCCATCATCTCATCAAGCGTTAAACGATGAATCCAAATATGTCGCACGTCTTCTTTATCTATTCCGTGATGCACCCGCTTAATCAAATCAACAGGATTTAATTCGCCAGATAAATAAAGGCCTCTTAAATTTGCAATCTCTAAATTCATTTCAAGACCCCTCCTAATTTTCCGCAATCACTAAAAGCTGCTGACCTGCCGCGACTGAACCGCCCTCTTGGCAAAGAATGTGCGTCACCTTGCCAGAACAAGAAGCCGTCACAGAGATTTCCATTTTCATAGATTCCACGACAACAACGACATCTCCCTCTGTAATAATATCGCCCACATTCACTTTGATTTGCCACAAATTACCTGCAACATGAGAACTTACAACGCTACTTCCGTCAGCAAGCTCAAGCTTTTCACTAATGTCTGGGCCAGCTTCATTTTCGTTACTGTAATTAGCTTGGCCAGAGGCAATCCAACGCTCGCGTTCTGCATCAAAAGAGCCCTGCTGCGTAGCTTTGAAGGCAGCGATAGAATCAGAATTCTTAGCTAAAAATTCGGTGTAATCTTTCAGTTTAAAAGTTTGCTCTTCGATCTTGAGTTGAAATTTTCCACGTGGAAAATCTTCACGCATTTGCAAAAGCTCAGCTTCGCTGACAGGATAAAAACGAATTTGGTCAAAGAATCTAAGCAACCAAGGTTTACCATCTTTAAAGTCTTTAGTTTGATTCCAGCGATTCCACATTTGGATTGTACGGCCGACAAACTGATAACCGCCTGGGCCTTCCATACCGTAGACACACATATAAGCGCCGCCGATACCGACTGCATTTTCTGGCGTCCAAGTACGGGCGGGATTGTATTTAGTCGTGACTAAGCGATGTCTAGGATCAACCGGAGTAGCTACAGGCGCACCTAAATAAACATCGCCAAGACCAAGCGTTAAATAACTCGCACCAAATACGATGTTTTTCACATCCTCAATACTTTCGAGGCCATTAATGCGTCGGATAAATTCAATGTTACTTGGGCACCAAGGTGCATCCTTACGCACCGATTGCATGTATTTTTCAATCGCCAATTTGGTCGCTGCATCATCCCATGACAATGGCAAATGCACGATACGCGTCGGCACTTCCATTTCTTCAATCGCTGGCAATTGTTTTTCTGCCGCAGCAAGCAACTCAAGCAACTGAGTTGCCGGAAGCATCAAGCTATCGTAATGCACTTGCAAAGAACGAATTCCTGGAGTGAGATTGAGAATGCCTTGAACATTTTCTTGCTCTAACCATTGCATCAAAGCATGTACTCTAAATCGCAAATTCAAATCCAAAACAAGCGGGCCATATTCCACCAATAAATATTTATCTTTCACTCTCTGGAATTTTCGCCAAAATTGGCGTGAATACATCTTTAGATAAGACTGCTTTTCTCTGTGCAGGGGTTAAGGTTTCTATCTCAACATTTTGCGCTTGCTCCAATGCCTTAGCCTCATCACGACTTAAACATTTAAAGCGTAATTTATCACCAGCCTTAAGCTGACCCATTTTCCACAACTCAGCTTGCACAATTGTTGCGGGACAAACCCAGTAAAGTCGACCGTGCCAATTGCATAAGCGTTGTCATGAATGTTGGATGGATGTAGACCTGCCTCACCCCCGTCTTGCCGTGCCCAAGTGGGCTTAGGGCCAATCAATCGGATGCCCGTTGTATTGGAGTTGTAATGCACTTCCCAAGTAGTAGAGAAGAACATCGCAATGTCTTCATCCGTAAAGAAATCAGGCGCACCATGTGGGCCGTATAAAACACCGATTTCCCACTCATTGCTGTAAACAGGACGCATCTCTACAGGTAGTATTTTTGATTGATAACTTACCGTCTGTTTAGATAAAGGCAAAACATCGCCGACACGAATCGCACGGCCGCCATGACCCCCAAACTGACCTAAAGTGAATGTAGATTTACTGCCTAAGTAATCAGGCACGTCAAAGCCACCTTGCACGGCTAAATAAGTACGACAGCCATGAGCTTCAATCTTACCTAATTTCAACACACTCCCTGCTTGAACGTAGTGTGATTGCCATAAACTAATGACTTCACCATCGAGGGTTGCATCAATCGGTGCACCAGTAATTGCAATCACTGCTGCTTTATTAAATTTCAGCTTAGGGCCAATCAGCGTAATTTCTAAACCCGCCTCTCCTTCCGGGTTACCTACTAACTTATTTCCCAAACGGAAAGCCAAATGATCCATGGGGCCCGAAGGCGGCACACCCACTGCCCAATAACCCATGCGACCTGGATAATCTTGTATGGTGGTCATCACGCCACCATCAAGCACGTCTAAGGTATGTGGCTGGTAATTAAATGTATTGAGATATCTTGTGGTTTGTTCGCCAGCTGGGAAAACCTCATCCATTAAAACTTGGCGTAAATACTCTAGATTAGTTTCTATGCCGCTAATACGTGTTTCATCGAGAACCGATTTCATTGACTCAACAGCTGCTGCACGATCTTTTGCATGCACCAAAACTTTGGCTACTAAAGGATCATAAAAAGGAGAAACATCACTGCCTGTTTCTACCCAAGTATCAATCCGCGCACGTTCAGAAAATTTAACCTCCGTTAATACGCCGCTTGATGGCTGAAAATTCTTGTTCGCATCTTCTGCATATAAACGTACCTGAATTGCATGGCCAGTTGGCTGATGTTGGTAAGCACTTAAAGCATCCGTTTCACCTGCTGCGATTCTAATCATCCATTCAACTAAATCTACGCCTGTCACTAATTCAGTAACGCCGTGCTCTACCTGCAAACGCGTGTTCACTTCTAGGAAATAAAATTCTCCCGTATTTTTGTCATAAACAAATTCAACTGTTCCTGCAGAACGATATTTAATTGCCTGGCCTAGCTTAACTGCAGTCGCAGACAATGCATCTCGAACTTGCTGTGTAATATTTGGCGCTGGCGTTTCTTCAATGACTTTTTGATTACGTCTTTGCACAGAACAATCGCGTTCACCCAATGCGATCACTTCACCTAAACCGTTACCAAAAATTTGTACTTCAATATGCCGCGCAGCTTGCACATATTTTTCTAAATAAATCCCAGTATCTTTAAAATTGGCGCGGGATAAACGTTGCACTGAAGCAAAAGCGTTTTCTAATTCATCAACGCTCCAAATTAATTGCATACCGATACCACCACCACCAGCGGTACTCTTAAGCATGACCGGATAACCAATCTTTTCTGCTTGTGTTTTTGCATCATTTACATCCGCCAACAAACCTGTACCTGGCAACAAAGGAACACCATTTTTCTCGGCCAAAGCTCTAGCTGTATGTTTTAAACCAAAGTCACGCATTTGCTGAGGACTTGGCCCAATAAATGCGATGCCTAGCGCTTCACATCTTTCAGCAAAATCAGCATTTTCAGATAAAAAACCATAGCCAGGGTGTACACCTTGCGCACCAGTTTTCTTTGCAATCTCTAAAATTTTATCGACATTCAAATAGCTTTCAGCGGCTGGGGC
>JBEDFH010000186.1:0-4357 GCA_041175265.1 Pseudomonadota bacterium
CGACCGCCGCCAATTTCTTCGTTAATGACGGGTGCAGTAATCACTTCGGCCTGACCTTTTTCAATCAGTAAAATAGCCATACGTTTACCAACGTTATCTTTAGTCACTTGTCTAAAGATACGTGCGCCACGCGCGTCTAAAGTGACATGAACAACAGAACGACCACTTTGTTGATCTAGGCCCGGACCTGCGTCAGTGATGTAATCACCAGTGAGTTCAACTTTCTTTTTAACTAGGACTGGCTGACCATTACGACCAATAAAGAATTCATCTCCAAAAGGCAATTGCCCTTTGCTTGCTTGATCTAATGTTGCAGGGTCACTTTTCTCTTCATCCACTAAGCGGATTTCTAGGGTTGCAGTACGACCTAAAATTTCTTTTGCTTTTGCAGTATCTTGAACACCTGGAAGTTGAACAACCACACGATCTAAACCTTGTTGTTGAATCACTGGCTCAGCAACACCTAGTTCGTTAATACGGTTATGTAGGGTTTGAATATTTTGCTTAAGCGCAAAATCTTGAATACGTGTTTGCGCAGCCAAGCTTAAGCTTGCTGTCACAGTTTGATCAGTAGTTTTAAAAGTTAAATCAGGGAATTCTTTATTAAGAATCTTTTCAGCTTTTGCTAATTGCTCAGCATCGCTAAATTTAACTTGAACGCTTTGGCCTTCACGCGCAACGCCAGCATAAGAAATACGGTCTTTACGAAGCGCAGAGCGAATGTCGCTCACGTAACGGTCAGCGGCTTGATCAAGTGCTGATTTCATATCAACTTGTAACAAGAAGTGAACCCCACCGCGTAAGTCCAAACCCAAATACATTGGACGCGCAGCGATGTTGGTCAGCCATGCTGGTGAACGAGAAATCAGGTTTAACGCAACGACATAATCTTTGCCTAAATTATTTTTAAGCGCATCTTTTGCTTTGATTTGAGTATCAGTGTCAGTAAATCGAACTTTGACGCCAGTAGGATCCATAAAGATTGCATCAAAAGTGATGTTTTCTTGTTTAAGCGCATCTTCCACTTTTTTAAGTGTAGCCGGATCCAATTTTGCGGAGTTTTTTGCAGTTGTAATTTGTACAGCAGGCGATTCGCCAAACATATTAGGCATGGAGTAAACCAAGCCAATTGCTAGAACAAATAAAACTAAAAGGTACTTCCACAATGGGTAACGATTCATGATGTGACTCGCATTAATAACTGTTGATAATTAAATGGCCTAGATTTACTAGGCCATATTGATAGATAACTTAAGCTTAAAGGCCTTTGATCGTGCCTTTTTCTAATTTTGCTTGAATAGCAGGCTTTTGAACGTTAATCACAACGCCAGTAGCAATTTCAAGACTCACAATATCGTCACCCACTTTAGTAACTTTGCCGATAATGCCACTGCTTGTTGCAACTTCATCACCTTTTTGCAGTGCTGCAATCATTTCACGTTGGGCTTTCGCTTGTTTCATTTGTGGACGAATCAACATGAAATAAAACAGAACAAAAATAACAACCATTGGTAAAAAACTTGTCCAGTCTTGAGCTGGAGCAGATGATGCAGCGTAAGCGGTACTAATTAACATGAGGTAGAGCCTTTCTTTACTAGCTTAGTGTATTCAATAAGTGCGAAATATTAACATAGAGTCTTAACCCTCGGCGCGAATTCCACCACGTTGCGCTGCAAAGGTTTTTTTGAAATCTTCAAAGGTGTGCTCTTCAATTGCTTTACGCATACCAGCCATCAGTTCTTGGTAATAATGTAAGTTGTGGATGGTGTTGAGGCGGGCACCTAAAATCTCACCAACGCGATGCAAATGATGCAAGTATGCGCGGGTAAAATTTTTGCAGGTATAGCAAGTGCATTCAGGGTCTAATGGGCCAGTGTCCATCTTGTAACGTGCATTTTTAAGTTTAATATCGCCATGGCGCGTAAATAGCCAGCCATTACGTGCATTGCGTGTAGGCATGACACAGTCAAACATATCCACCCCATTGCTGTGTAGGCATGACACAGTCAAACATATCCACCCCATTGCTCACTGCTGCAACTAAATCTTCAGGAGTACCCACACCCATTAAATAACGCGGTTTATCCTGTGGCATTTTAGGTGCGGTATGCGCCAAGATGCGAAGCATATCGTCTTTTGGCTCTCCGACAGAAAGACCACCAATTGCATAGCCGTCAAATCCAATGTCGGTTAAGCCATTCAATGAAATATCACGTAAGTCTTCGTACATTCCGCCTTGGATAATGCCAAAAAGGGCATTCGGATTGCCTTGGTGTGCATCTTTACTGCGACGCGCCCAGCGAAGGCTGAGCTGCATTGAGTCTTCAGCTTCTTTCACTGTTGCAGGGTAGGGTGTGCATTCGTCAAAAATCATCACAATGTCAGAATTTAAGACTTTTTGAATGCGCATGGATTCTTCAGGTGTTTTCTTCTGTAATTTTGCGTAAATCACCTAGACTCCAAACTTGGAAGCCGCCTGAGTCGGTCAAGATTGGGCCATCCCATCCCATAAAGTCATGCAAGCCACCATGTGCTGCGATGACATCTAAACCTGGCCTGAGCCACAAATGGAAGGTATTGCCTAAAACGATATGCGCGCCAATATCGTGAATTTCAACGGGTGATAGCGTTTTAACCGAGCCATAAGTGCCAACAGGCATAAATGCTGGGGTTTGAACATCGCCGTGCGCTAGGCTAACGGTGCCTCTTCGGGCAAGACCGTCATTGGTAATCAAGGAAAATTGCATGTGCTTGGGCGTAAATCTATTAAAAGGTTAATCAATCAAAACGCGATACTATCATAGTCAGGCATAGGCAATTAGCTAGCCTTTGATATACTAGCCAAAGATTAATGATTGGAAATACAGAAAATATGGCTGAAGCTACACCTCGTACCCGTCGTAAAACCCCTGGCACACAAGCGAGTTTGCGTGAGCGTGGGATTTATTTACTTCCGAATTTGTTTACCACAGCAGCTTTGTTTGCTGGATTTTACGCCATCGTTCAAGCGATGAATGGCAAGTATGAACATGCTGCAGTCGCCATTTTTATTGCGATGGTACTTGATGGTTTGGATGGCCGTGTTGCCCGTATGACCAACACACAAAGTGCATTCGGTGCTGAATTTGATAGTCTTTCAGACATGGTTTCTTTCGGCGTTGCTCCGTCTTTAGTGCTTTATGTTTGGGCGCTTAAGCCTATGGGTAAATTAGGATGGATTGCTGCGTTTATTTATTGCGCTTGTGCTGCCTTACGTTTGGCGCGCTTTAATACCAACTCAGGTAATGCTGATAAGCGATATTTCCAAGGTTTGCCTAGTCCCGCCGCCGCTGCATTGTTGGCAGGTTTGGTTTGGGTTTGTTTTGATAATGATTTGCCAGGCGATTTAGATTTTTATCCATGGTTGAAAATGAAATGGATTGCTTGGACCTTAACGGTAGCCGCTGGTTTATCGATGGTGAGTGATTTACGTTTTTATAGTGGCAAAGACATTAATTTAAGAAGTAGTGTGCCATTCATCGTTATTTTGTTTATCGTATTGGCGATTGTCTTGGTGTCTTACAGCCCACCAGAAGTCTTATTCTTTGTCTCGTTTGTTTATGCTTTGTCTGGCTATGTGTTGTGGCTATTGCAGAAAGTTAGTCAAAAACAATCAAATCAAAACTTATCGGAGTCATAAGTTTAATTGACTATTCTTTAATAAAAAGCATGATATTATTTCGTTATGTTATTAAACAGTTACACATCTGCACATTCAAATTCCAGCCATTTCTTCGCTGGTGCTTTGTTACGCCTAGCAAAACTACTGCCTTAGGCAGTACACATACCAAACACCACAATACAGATTTGCCCATGCCGTTATGACGAATGCGTAACCGGTACTGCTACAAAAATTAAGATGGAAAAATAAAATGACTCAAAATAATCAATTAATCATATTTGATACAACATTGCGCGATGGCGAACAAAGTCCAGGCGCAGCCATGACTAAAGAAGAAAAAATTCGTATCGCTCGTCAACTTGAAAAATTGGGCGTGAACGTGATTGAAGCAGGTTTTGCGGCGGCGAGTCCTGGCGACTTTGATGCGATTCATGCGGTTGCTGAAGCCATTAAAGATTCAACAGTTTGTTCATTAGCACGTGCCAATGAAAACGATATCCGCCGTGCGGGTGAAGCAATTAAACCTGCGAAAAAAGGCCGTATTCATACCTTCATCGCGACCTCACCTATTCACATGGAAAACAAATTACGCATGACGCCAGATCAAGTCTTGGCGCGTGCAGTGCAAGCCGTGAAATGGGCCTTGGAATATACCGATGACGTAGAGTTTTCTGCAGAAGACGCAGTGCGCTCTGA
>JBEDFH010000187.1:0-3061 GCA_041175265.1 Pseudomonadota bacterium
CAACCACAATGAAACATCTGGGCCAATAAATGGGATAGATGTGAACAAGTTAATAATCACTTGAGCACCCCAGAACGACATCTGGCCCCAAGGTAATAAATACCCAAAGAAAGCTTCACCCATTAACACCAGGAAAATACCAACGCCAAAAAGCCAAATCAGCTCACGTGGCGCACGATATGAACCGTAAATCAAACCACGAAACATGTGCAAATAAACCACAACGAAGAACATAGAAGCGCCCGTGGAGTGCATATAGCGAATCAAACGACCCCATGACACATCACGCATAATGTATTCAACAGAAGCAAAAGCCATCGAAGCTTCAGGTTTGTAGTTCATGGTTAAAAAGATACCAGTCACAATTTGTATTACTAGAACAAGTAAAGCTAAACCGCCAAAGAAATACCAAAAATTAAAGTTCTTAGGTGCGTAGTACTCTGTAAGGTGATTCTTGGTAAATGAAGAAAGTGGAAAGCGCTCATCCACCCAACCCAATAGATTACTAGCAATTGTCTGTAATTTATTAGCCATTATGCAGCTCCTTTGCCGTCTTCACCGATTAGCAAAATAGAATCGCTGAGATATTTGTGTGGTGGCACCACCAAGTTAATAGGTGCTGGCGAACCTTTGAAAACACGACCCGCCAAGTCAAATTTAGAACCGTGACATGGACAGAAGAACCCGCCTGGCCATTCAGCGCCCATATCGGCACCTGTTTGCAATTTTGGAGAAGGAGAGCAGCCTAGGTGGGTACAGATACCAACCAACACCATAATATTTGGCTTAATCGCACGCGCCGCATTATTACAATAATCAGGTTGCTGACTTACAACTTCAAGCTTTGGATCGGAAAGGTTAGCATCATGCTTAGAAAGTGCATCCAACATTTCTTTGTTGCGATTCACAATCCAAACTGGCTTACCACGCCATTCAACAGTAATCATCGAACCAGGTTCAATTTTACTAATATCAGCTTCTACCGGAGCACCCGCAGCTTTTGCTCGCTCACTTGGTAACATACTAGTCACAAAAGGAACTGCAACCGCTGCAACTGCAACACCACCAGCAACAGAAGTTGCGGCAATTAGAAACTTACGTTTACTTTGATCTACTTCCTGATTCGCCATCACATGTCCTTAAATTAAATCTCAACCACATTGACGCATTAAACTTAGCTGGTCATTTTACAACTTTCGACAAAAAACTTAAACCCTTGAATCCGCTATTTATCAAGCGCGAAGAATTAAATCCATCAATCCACAAACTAAACAGGATTATGAATATCGATAAACTCGTGAGAAATTGAGAATTGGGAAGCAAGATGATCGCCTAAAGCCTTAACCCCATAGCGCTCGGTTGCGTGATGCCCAGCCGCCATATAGGCAACGCCTGACTCACGGGCAAGATGATATGTCTGCTCAGAAATTTCACCACTAATAAAGAGATCCACACCCAAGTCAATCGCGTCTTGCATATAAGATTGCGCGCCGCCCGAACACCAAGCAACCCTTTTAATCTGCTTACTATCAGAACCAATCACCATAGGGGTTCTATCTAATTGCAAATCAACAAATTCCGAAAATTCGCCAAGCATGCGAAGTTCAGACAAAGTACCATAAGCCAAAATATTCTGATTGCCAGTACAACCCTCTAAATTTAACCCTAGCCTATTGGCTAACTGTACGTTATTCCCCAATTCCGGATGCGCATCTAAGGGTAAATGATAAGCCAGCAAACTCATGTTGTGATCCAGCAAAAATTTAATTCTCTTTTGCTTAATGCCAACAATACAGGGATCTTCATTTTTCCAAAAGAAGCCATGATGTACCAATACCGCATCAGCCTCGACATCTGCTGCTGCTTGTAACAAATCCATGCTTGCAGTCACGCCGCTTACAATCTTAAGGACATTAGATCTACCTTGGATTTGTAAACCATTGGGGCAGTAATCCGAAAAACGTTCAGGCTGCAAAATTTGCTGTAAGTATCCAACTAGCCGACTCAATTCCATTGAATGGATTCCCTATTAGAAATATCTAAAAAACTATTTAATAAAACTTTTAGTTCTTAGGCTGTACAAATTTAGATGCCAATACGCCAGCCTCATAAAGCAAACACAACGGCACTGCGAGCATGACTTGAGAGATCACATCTGGAGGAGTCAAAATTGCTCCTACAATAAACGCACCAACAATCACATAAGGACGAGCTTCTTTAAGCGCTTCAACCTTAACGATATTAAATTTCACTAGCATTAACACTGCAATTGGCACTTCAAAAGCCAGCCCAAAAGAAACAAACATTGTCGTTACAAAATCGAGATAACTCCCAATATCCGTCATCACAGAAACGCCTGCCGGTGCGGATGTTGTAATAAATCCAAACAAAACCGGAAACACAAAGAAATAAGCAAAGGCCATGCCCATTAAAAATAGTAAGGTGCTCACTACAATTAGCGGACCAATAAACCTTCTTTCATGAGCGTAAAGCCCTGGAGCAACAAAAGCCCAAATTTGGTACAAGGTATAAGGCAGAGAAGCTACGATAGCAACTAAAGTAGATACTTTCATTGGCACCAAGAAGGGTGTTGTGACTGCGGTTGCAATCATGTGCGTGCCAGCTGGCATTTGCCTCAGCAATGGTTGCGCTAGCAAGGTATATAAAGCATTTGAGAAAGGCAAAAATGCAAGGATTGAAACAACCAATCCGATCACAATCTTAAGCAATCGACTACGAAGTTCTAATAAATGAACAATAAAGGTTTCAGTGACTCAGTGACGCTCATGGAGCGACCTTAGTTCTTTTAGAAGATCGCGTCAGTTTTTTTGTAACTTTCTCACCTGCCTTCATTTGAACTGGGGGGAGGGGCTGTTGAATATCTAAAGAATGAATTTGTTGAGCGTGGATTTCTTGCTGTAATTTTTTTAAGTCTTCTAGCTGCATTTCTCGCTCAACCTCACCTTTAACCGTCGCCACATAATTACGCATGCGCCCAACTAAAGCGCCAACAGTTCGAGCTACTTTTGGCAGTCTTTCAGGACCAACGACGACCAATGCC
>JBEDFH010000188.1:0-1881 GCA_041175265.1 Pseudomonadota bacterium
TCTCAATACTTTGTATATTGATTCTTAAAAAATAAATGCAAAAGTTGATTTTATTTAATAACAAATAGGCAACAAAAGTATGCGACTTTGGTCCGCAAAAATATGCATCCTCGCCCTGTGTTTGACTGCCAACCACGCTGCGCAGGCGATCGACCTATTGCCGGGAGATCTAGTTGCGCCTAAGCCTGGTAATAGACAGTTACTAGTCTCTTATTTAATCAGTGAACGTAACGACCTGTATCAAAATAATGTTGCGACCAAAGGACCAGGCTTCAAACTAGAACAAGTGCAAGTCAGAACTGCATGGACTTTTGAAGTTGATAAATATCCTGCTGCATTCACATTACAGCTAAATGGAGGCTCATTACAGCCCACAGGTAGCTTGAGCAGTCTGTCCGGTAGTTCAGGGCTAGGGGACACCACCTTATTGTTTGCACTCTGGCCGTATTCAAATCACGATAAAGGCGAGTATCTAGGTTTGGGCGGCTATCTCACCTTACCCACAGGTGAATATCAACCTAAAGCCGGTTTTAATCTAGGCGCAAATCGATATTCTTATGCGCTACAGCTCGGTTATCAAAAATCGCTTTCCTCTTCAGTCCAATGGATGACTGCCTTAGATGCAACATGGTTTAATCAGAACGATCAATATCGTCGCCCATTACAACCACTCATTACTTCAATCGCCACCCTAGATCAAAAAACTTTATACAGCCTACAAACAGGTTTGCGGTACGTCATTAACGATAACTACTCACTCTCTGCCATGTATTTTCATACTGTAGGTGGCGAAGAAATAATTAATGGTAACGATCAAAATAATCGTACCGATGTACATCGCTATCAATTATCCGCCTCAACAAAACTACCGGTTGGAAGATTAATCTTGCAATATGGTGGGGATATAAAAACGCAAAATGGTTTTTATGAAACCAGCCGCGTCATCTTGCGCTACGCCACTCAATTTTAAAATCTCTACTTCCACAAAACTGTCAACTTGGTTGATAGATAACTCTTGAGTATTTACCTACACAAGTAACACTGCAAATCAGTGTAAACAGAAGTAATTATTTCTCCACCACTCAACCATTTCTAACAGTTTCGTCATCATAAATTAAACGTTTATGACAATGTCGTCATTTGTAATAAGTATGAATGGTTTGTAATTAAGCGATGAGCTCTACCTGTTTAAGGTTTCCCCTGGCGCACTCTGCTACGCAGATTGAGACTACTTGTGGTCGCAGCCAATTCAGCGGGAAATCGGGACAATGGGTTCATCAGATTTACTACGTCATTTATTTAAAAATCTTAACCTGGACAAGTATATGTCCCGGAAGGATGCTGACGACCCCGTAGAGCTCACGCCTCATCTATCCTTAGTAACCGGCATCATTTACATGATGATCGCAGATGGCCAAGTATCCGAACAAGAGAGTAGCCACCTTCAATCTATCATCGGCGGGAATGAAGAGGTATTACATCGTGCATTAAGTTATGTTGAATCGAACAGCATTGATGAATACCTAGAAACGCTACCAAAAATACTCAGTAATGCACAAAAAGTTTGCATATTAATGAATATATGCGACTCCATCATGGCAGATGGAGAACTTGCTGAAGATGAGCAAATATTATTCGTCCGATTTTTAACTGCGGTTGGTTTGACCGAAGAATCGTTCAAACCTTATTTAAGAACGATCTCAGTAAAAAATGAAAGAGGCATACTCGGCTCTTTTAATCAAGAATTCACACCCGAAGAACTCAGACCGCCACTGATTTTAGCTATCTGTTTAATCTACATGATGTCCTCTGATGGACAAATGGCAAAAGAGGAAATAGGCCAGCTACACATGGTAATAGGCAAATGCCCTAGCCTATTAC
>JBEDFH010000188.1:1887-3891 GCA_041175265.1 Pseudomonadota bacterium
AGCCCCTGCTTTTTTAAAAGCAGCAGCCCCTTTACTTGACCCTATGCAGCGTCTTTGCGTTCTAACCAATGCTTGGGACATCGTACTAACAGACGGCAAGATAGAAAAAGCAGAAACAGAACTATTTAAAAAAATGCTGCTTGCATTTGGCTACACACAAGCAAGCTTTAAGCCATATTTCAATATTCTTCATATAAAAAATAATAAACCTGAAGAAGATAGAAATAACAGAAGAAACAGTAGCTTTGCCATGCCTGGCGCACAGGGTGGGAATAGAAATTTTAATACCAATCAAAAAGCCTTTGTTTCAGAAGGCACAGCTCGCCCTGGTATTAACACACGCTCAGGCTTTGTGAATGCGATCGCACCTAAACGCGACACAACACGACAAAATGCACTCGATAGCATCATCGGTAGTCAGATGCAAGCGAATATCGATAGCCTTGCTAACGTCATTCAAGAGCAAGAAGATCTTGAAGAAATTACTGACAATGCAACTTATAACGATGGCGTATTTAACGCTCAATATCAACAACTAGCGACTGATGATGAAGACATCATCAGCAATCTTGGCGACAAAGCTGGCTTAAATAGCACCATAGTGTCTGAGGCAGATACATGGTCCTCATTCCAAATCGATCCTAGCAATCCGAATCGACATAGTGATTTCGAAAAAGGCTTAAGTGCTGAACTAGGGAAAAAATTCAATGACTTTTCCATTAGTGCAGATGATGCAAGTGCTCGAGGATTTTCTGGAGCAACCATTGCAGAAACCTTGGGACGCGCATCGGATGCAACTATCGATGCGCATCAAGTTCTCGTTCAAAACAGACCATCTCTACTTTCACCCGTCAATGATTCAAGTTTCACAGACTATCTTTCTACAATCACTCCACGCATGCAAACTGTGCAAGACCGCACAGCTACTATTAGCACGTCATTAGCAAACATTAATTCTCATGCATTCAATCTTAAAGATATCGGAAGAAAAGATATGACCACTTCATCCTTAGCAACGCAAGAAAGCGTAAGAAGAATTAACCAAAGAACAGCGCATGGAGAAGGCCAGCTCAGCAAACCGGGATTAACACTGGCAGCAAGTAATGATCAGCGACAAAATACATATCATGCCGAAAATACTAACGAACAAAATCAAGGCAATACAGGGATAAAATTATTCTCTAGTATTTGCTTTACAGTTATATGCGCAGCACATGGCTTTACAAGTTATGGTGAATCAATCTTAAATAATCAAATTCTAGATCATCAACACCAAGCAGCTGTTGCACACAATGCTTATCAAAGCGTAGCAGCACAACAAGTCAACTATCAGTTATCTGCGAATGACCTTGCACTCACCCTGCAAAACAAAGATTCGCTCACCGATGAACAAGTTGATCTCGCTGAGACAAAATTAGTGCTTTATCAGTCCACTATACAAAGCAAAGAAACATCACCTGATAGCAAAGATGGCAAAAAAGAATTGCAGGAAACTGCCAAACAACAAGAAAGCATGGTCGCTGAAATTAATCAGCATCTAAACTGGCTCATCATTGCAAAATCCATCTTCTTGCTCGGCTTGGGCTTAAGTGTGATGGGATTTTTTTCTAGATCCCGCTGGTTAGCGATTGCTAGCACTACTACTTTTATAGCAGGCGCAGGAATAGGATTAAGTGGATTTTTTGCATTAATCTAAACAAAGATTAAAAATCAAATTCATCACTCCAATCAAACAATGAAATGGGGTGCAATGTATTGCACCTCAAACTCCATTAAAAAATTACAAAATTTTTGTAGGTGCGATTAGCGTAGCGTAATCGTACGTGTATTTTTTTACGTGCCCATTAATCAATCGGATGATTACGCTACGCTAATCATCCCTACAACTTCTTCAAACCACATACATTATTTTTAGCCGTAAGGATACATACTGTATTGCACCCCATACTCCATTTTAAAAATACAAATTTTGTAGGTACGATTAGCGTAGCGTAATCGTACGTA
>JBEDFH010000189.1:0-1223 GCA_041175265.1 Pseudomonadota bacterium
TCATAAAGAAAATCCACACACCAATTAAAATGATCATCGGGAACGAGTTAATTAAAATGCTGACTAGCAATGATTGTTCTTGTTCAGGCTTGGCCTCAACTTTAACGTTATGATCGAGCAAGTCGCCAATCATGCCTGGGTCGTATGGCGCATAACTATTGAATTTCTTACCATCACTGGTTTCACCACGTAACACACGACCTTCAATCGTGACTTTTGCAATATGGCCTTGCTTCACTTCATTAATGAATTGTGAATAGACCATTTGAGTATCAGCGCCTGACTTACCCGCGAACTGATTAAATACTGTCATGAGCACGACAGCAATAATGACCCAAATAGCGATATTTTTAACGATGTTATTCAAGACGACATCCTTTATAGAGTGTTCTAGCGTCATTTAAAAAATGACAATTAAATCTTACCACCAATTTGGCACTCAACATTGAGCACCTTTAATAATTAAAGCGTATTGTCTTTACGCTTTAATCCTAACAAATAAACTTCAGTGCTGCGGTCCCGAGAAGCCTTAGGTTTACGTGTCACGACCTTCTCAAAACTGTCACGCATGATTTGCATAATTTCTTCGAAGCCCGTACCCATGAAAACTTTGACGAGAAAATTACCCTCAGGTTTCAACCATTTCAAACTAAAATCAACAGCCAATTCGGTTAAATAAGCAGCATTGGGTTGGTCAACTGAGCTCATGCCACTTATATTGGGGGCCATATCTGAAATTACAAGGTCTACTTTTTGACCATGTAACATTTCTTCCAACTCAGCTAACACTTCATCTTCACGAAAATCGCCTTGAATAAAGTCCACACCAGGAATACCAACCATAGGCAGAATATCTAAAGCAACCACGCGGCCTTGCCCTTTGATACGCTGCACTGCCACTTGCGACCAACTACCAGGCGTTGAGCCCAAATCGACGACGACCATACCAGGTTTAATTAAGCGATCTTTATCATCAATCTCAATCAGCTTATATGCGGCACGAGCGCGATACCCATCCTTCTGTGCAAGCTTCACATAAGGATCATTGAGATGCTCTTGCATCCACGCTTTACTGGTTTTACTTCTTTTCATGGTCTATATTTTTTGAGTCCAACTTCATGTGATAAAATGCCACCCTTTTTGAAACAATCAGATAGAGTCATTTTGAATACTAAACAAATTAGCCATCTACGTGGTTTGGCACACAAGTTAAATCCTGTCGT
>JBEDFH010000189.1:1283-3279 GCA_041175265.1 Pseudomonadota bacterium
CCTGCGCGTCAGCATGTTAGAAGATATCTGCAAAAGTACTGGTGCTATTGCCGTTCACCATATCGGCAAACAACTCGTCATTTATCGAGCTTCAGAAACGCCAAAAATTGTCATTTCTAAATAAATCCTAACATGCAGTTATCGCGGCTTAATATCTCAAACCGCGATGACTGCGTTAGCGTGTCGCTTTAAATATCAATACCAACCCTAATAAACTTTGAATTAAGTAAGCAATACTGGCCACGCCGTGCCAAGTTTCAAAACGATCAGCGAATACACTATTCATCACATCCGAAGGCATAGCCTGTGCTTTTAATTGCGCAATCACTGGCGCAATTCCAAAGTGACCGGCCAACGTCAGCAGTATCATAAAAAATACTGCCCAAAAGAAGCCTTGTTTTAAGGCCTTAGTACCAAATTTACTGAGTCTATGGATGAGTAGATACAAGCCCGAAATCATGCCAAGATAAGCAACCAACTTGAACATCTCGCCCGCCAAGCTGCCGGCAAGCTGATGGTCTTGTAAATGGTAGAACATTGTTGGTGCGGCTAGATAGCCAATTGCCCATAATGCCCCCACCCACAAGGTAATCATAATCAGTGCTAATTTATCTGAAAACTGGTTCATGGCTAGCCTCGCTAATGAGGTGAATGAAATAAATTAAATATATTGTACGTTTAATACTTCGTAAGAGCGAATGCCGCTTGGCGCAACAACTTCAGCAACATCACCA
Source organism: Pseudomonadota bacterium (assembly GCA_041175265.1). Taxonomy (GTDB): domain Bacteria; phylum Pseudomonadota; class Gammaproteobacteria; order Burkholderiales; family Methylophilaceae; genus Methylopumilus_A. Next base: position 2,018 of record JBEDFH010000189.1, read on the forward strand.
GCGACCTTGCCAATCAATGCACGTGCAATTGGTGAGCTAATTGAAATTTTACCGCTTTTAATATCCGCTTCATCATCACCCACGATTTGGTAAGTTGATACGCCACCTTCATCCAAATCTTCAACTTCAACAGTCGCACCGAATACGCAACGGCCTTCGGCATTTAATGTTCTCGGATCAATAATCATGGCGTTTGAAAGCTTGCCTTCAATCTCAGCAATACGGCCTTCGATAAAACTTTGTTTTTCTTTTGCTGACTCGTATTCAGCATTTTCTGACAAGTCACCTTGAGCACGTGCTTCAGCAATGGCCTCAATCACACTTGGACGTTCAACGCTTCTTAAGTGGTGCAACTCTGCTTTTAATAACTCTGCACCATTAATTGTTACTGGAATTTGATTCATTTTTTAACCCTACTTTATTAAGACTTCAAACTGCACTGTCTATAAAACAAAAACCACACCTAAAAGTTAGGCGTGGTTTAAATAATTAATTGAATAATATTATTGATTGAGTGATAAGTGCAACTCTTGGATTGATTTCACTTCTAGCTCTTGCATGTGTGCCATACCAATACATGCCGCTTTAGCACCAGCCAAGGTTGTGTAATAAGTCACTTTTTGTTGCAAGGCATTACGACGAATCGCGTAAGAATCCTGTACCGCACGCTTATCATCAGTCACATTCACAATAAAGCTAATTTCATTGTTTTTGATCATATCCACAATGTGCGGACGACCTTCTGCAACTTTGTTCACTGGCGTTACTTCTAAACCAGCATCAGCAAGCGCACCTGCTGTGCCTCGTGTTGCATACAACTGGAAGCCCAAATTAGCCAAGGCTTGAGCAATCTCAACCACACGTTCGCGATCTTCACGACGCACACTAATAAAGGCTTTACCGCCAGAAGGTAATTTATCACCTGAACCTAATTGCGCTTTCACAAAAGCCTCAGCAAAAGTGTTACCAATCCCCATTACTTCACCAGTCGACTTCATTTCTGGCCCAAGAATTGTATCAACGCCAGGGAACTTAATGAACGGGAATACAGCTTCTTTCACTGAGTAATATGGAGGAATAATTTCTTTTGTTACACCTTGATCTTTTAGCTTACGACCAGCCATACAACGAGCAGCCACTTTTGCCAATTGCAAACCACAAGCTTTAGAAACAAACGGTACCGTACGTGAAGCACGTGGATTCACTTCTAGCACATAAACTGTCTCGCCTTGAATTGCGAATTGAACGTTCATCAAGCCAAC
>JBEDFH010000190.1:0-860 GCA_041175265.1 Pseudomonadota bacterium
GCAGTTGGACCTTCCATTTTGAAGTTATCGCTATGCATAATGCCTTGTTGTATTTTTACATCAGCAGTGATTTTGTCGAATATAAAACCACTACTAAATAAATCTTTAAAGTCTAAAGTTAGGCGTCTTGGTAAATTTTGTAAGCTGAGTACGCTGAATAAACGACCAACGCCAGGCTCAACTTGTAAAATTTGACCTTTTTTAGCCTCTAATTTTAGTGATCCTGATAGGTTAGGGATGTCGAACTCATGTGGACTACCAGCCCATTTCAGTTGACCAACGATATTTGCTGAACCGCCTTTGATGACGTCTGGATAATTAAGACGTTTGAGCGATTTGCCCATATCTTCAATTTCCCAATTAAACCTTAATGATGTGTTGGGGCGACGCTTCCAATTATTCCATTCACCGTTTGCTGTCAGAGTACTTTCAGGTGCGGTGATACGTAGTTTTTCAATTGTCCAACTCCCGGACTGCTCTTGAGCTTGTAACTCTAAGTGTCCCAATTTCTTTTTGCCAATCTCAAAGTTCTCAGCAGTGATATCTAAAGCAGGATAGGTCATGTTTAGCTGTTTAGCTGGCCCTGCAGGAGCTTTTGTAGCTTCGTTTGTGCTTGAAGGAATCAATAACGTGCTCAAATTTGCAGTGAGTTTGCCGTTACCTTCTTTATTCCACTTGATGTCACCAGTAACTTCATCACTTTTAACATTCATCAGCCACTTATTATCGTTGAATTTGGCTTTTAGTTTGAGTATGTTGACGCGCCTGTCAAACAATTCAAATCGATCAGCTGATAAGTCAACTTGGTTGATAGTAAAGGTATTGGATGTGCTTGAAGCAGAGTTTTTATTGGTTTGCGC
>JBEDFH010000190.1:873-3167 GCA_041175265.1 Pseudomonadota bacterium
TTTTTATTGGTTTGCGCTAGCCATTCGTCCATGTCTAGCTCTGTGAATACACCTCTAAGAATAATGCCTTTTTTGGCACTAAGCTCAGGCGTGACATTAACGCCAATTTCACCACGATCAATCTTGCTTATTCCGTTTTGATTGATCATGGCAATTTTTGCCCCAATAGAGCTTCCTAAGCTTAGCTTAATGATGTCTTGCGTGTTTGTAGCAGGTTTTTTCTCAAGTAGAAATGGCATACCTTCTTCAGCTGTTTTTGATAATGGTGCTGGAAGTTTTGAGCTAATACCGATTAAGTTGGAACGAATGCTGAATTCAGTTTTTTTATCTTGGATATGGGCTTTTGCGAACCAGTCAGTACTACCAATTACGCTGTTGGGTAATACGCTAAATGATTTTCTAAGACCTGCATCTGTTACATGTCCTTGGGCTGAAATTTGAATGGCATGTGATTTGTCAGTATTGATATTGAATTGTGCTGGGCCATCGTAAACAAACGCATTGATATTTTGAAGGCTAATACTGTTGTCTGTGAAATTCAGATTGCCATTAATTTTTGTAATTTCAGGAATGCTGTCAGAAGACATGCTGCCATTGCTGACAGCGTAAGTACCTTTAATTTTACTTTGGTCTAAATGATAGAGCGGAATATGAAGATTTAGGTCCAGTTTGCCGTTACCTGATGTTTTTAGGTTTTCGGTAAAACCACCCGCAATCTTTGCAATAGGCGATGCATTGACATATTTGATCCCGTCACTAACTAGACCTTGTGCTTCCCCAACGATGTCGAGTTTTGTTTCAGCCTCTTCTAGGTCTGGAATGCTGATTTTTGCTTTGATGATTTTGTTACCAAATGCGTGGCCGGCATTCGCATTAATTTCCATACGCTTGCCTTCAAAGAGCATATTTAAATTAATTCCTTCAATTTTCGGCCAGCCGGTACTATGGTCTAGCAACATGTTGGAAGCTTTTGCCGTGACTCTAAAAATCCCTTTTTTGTTGGTGTAAGGAAAATCACTTAGTTTTCCTTTAAAAATCAAATTGGCATCAGAGCCTATGCCATCAAGAATTGATGTGTCTATCCAATCCAAAGTATCTTTACTAAGCATAGTTGGTAGATAAAGTTTGGTATTTTTTAAATTTGCGTGATCGAAATGACCAGTTAAATCAATGTACGCATCTTGTATGTTAGTCGCAGAGATATGACCATCAATAACGCCTTCAATATCTGGTGTTTTGATTTCAATTTGTGATGCGTGAATGTTGATTTTGTTTTTGTCAGTGCGCCAAGAAATTTTTCCTTGAATTTTTTCAACAGGAATAGGCCAACGAAATACTCCAGCAAAATTGAGTATTGATTTTTGAGTATCAAATAAGATCTTGCCGTTACTTTCGTTGATATCTAGACTGCCTTTTAAATTCTGAAAGCCAGGTAATTGATATTTTGGGTAAGCTTGCATTCCCAATTCACTAAAGTTTGCTTTTAAAGCGTACTCGCTGATGCTGTCTTGGTTATTTTTCCAAGACATTTTTAGACTGCTTAGTTTTCCTTGGGGCTGAACATCCTCTAGTATTTGAGTGCTTTGGCTTGGGATGGGGAAGTAATGGGTAAGTTTGTTAATAGCCTCTAATTGAATCTCATCCAGCTCAATATTGCCTTCCAATGCTTGTACGTTTTTAATATTTCGTTCGCGTACAGAGAAATTGCCATTTTCCATGTTGAGGTCGTCGGTCGTTTGAACCTGTAATCGTGTGTGTCTTATCCACTTTAGTCTTCCGGCTAAACGATTGAAGTGACTTTCTTCGTTTTTGAAATTTAATCTAGTAACAACGTTGTTAAATGCAACGTCACTGGTCATTTTTTCAATTTTCCCATCTTCAAAATCTAACCATAACCTTGCTGCACCTTGACCTTCACGCAGGTCAAATGGATAGTCAACCCATTGTCGCCAAGCAGAAACGTCTGTGCCTTCGATATGCGCATATAGTGTTCCGTGCCAATTGGTTAGCTGCCCAACATCCTTACCAAAGACATTTCCACGTATGTCAATTGGCTTTGATGCAGCAGCAGATGGTGTCGCTTTGAAACTGAAGCGATGATGCCCGCGTAGGGTATCCCAAGCTGGATTTTCTATTAAAAGATTGAGATGACTTAAATTCAGCGATGGTGCGCCACGTAGCTCATCTTGCCAGGCAATATTTGCATCCAATACGCGAACTTCGGATTGTCTCAGTAACCAATTAGGGAGAGCAGTTTGCGATGGACCGCTCATAGAAACACCGGCGACATAAAC
>JBEDFH010000191.1:0-3675 GCA_041175265.1 Pseudomonadota bacterium
GTTCAGCCATGATTACAGCTCTGCTTTTAATTGGTTGAGTAAATCTGCATGCGCAGTCGCATTGACTTCGCGCTTAAGAATTTGCTCAGCACCTTTAACCGCTAAAGACGCTACATCATGACGTAAGGTATCGCGTAAACGCAGTGCTTCAGCAGCTGCTTCATGACGCGCTGCTTCTACAATACCTTTCGCTTCTTCCATAGCATGACGTTTAGCTTCATCTACGATTTCAGCCGCACGACGCTCTGCATCAACTAAGCGTTTTTGTGTTTCTTCATGAGCATGCGCTAATTGCACTTGCACGCGCGTTTCAGCGAATGCGAGTTCGGCATGACCACGATCCGCAGCTTCTAAGCCATCGGAAATTTTCTTCGCACGCTCGTCTAAGACATTTTCTTCGCACGCTCGTCTAAGACTTTAATTAAAGGCGGCCACACGAATTTCATCGTGAACAGCGCAAGAATAAAGAAAACGACGAACTGCGCGAACAGTGTAGCGTTTAAGTTCACAATACTTTCCTTCTCAAAATGACAGACATCGAGCCGACGCTCGACACCATAAGAGACCGAAAATTATCCAGCGAACGGATTTGCGAACGCGAACATCATGGCAATACCAACGCCAATTAGGAACGCAGCATCGATCAAACCTGCCAACAGAAACATCTTGGTTTGCAACGCATTCATCAACTCTGGCTGACGAGCCGAGGCTTCGATGAACTTACCACCCATGATGCCAATACCGATACATGCACCAATTGCGCCCAGACCAATGATCAATCCACAAGCCAGTGCAACAAAAGCGACGTTAGTCATGAAAACTCCTTAGATCAGTGCCCTTCGTGCGCCTGACCAATGTAAACCAGCGTTAGCATCATAAAGATGAACGCTTGCAGCAAAACAATCAAAATATGGAAAATTGCCCAAATTGAACCGGCAATGACATGCATACCAAAGCCCCACCATGTGGCGGTTGAACCTAGTAAGGCAATCAGCAAGAAAACAAGTTCGCCGGCATACATATTTCCAAACAGTCGCATACCGAGTGAAACTGTTTTTGCAACGAACTCAATGATGTTCAAACCTAGATTGGCAATCCACAATGCTGGATGTGCTCCGAATGGCGCACAGAACAATTCATGAATAAAACCGCCTACACCTTTAATTTTCAGGTTGTAGTAAATCATGAGGGCTAACACAGCCAAAGCCATGCCCAAGGTGCCATTCAAATCTGCGGTGGGAACAATACGGAAATGGGTTTCTACGCCGAATAGCGCGAAAATTCCAGAAAACAAATCGACTGGCAAAAAGTCTAAGGCGTTCATTAAGAACACCCAAACAAATACCGTTAATGCCAGAGGCGCGATGAATGCGCGATTGCCGTGTACGATATTTTTAGACTGGTCTTCCACCATTTCTACAATCATTTCTACAAATAATTGGAAACGGCCTGGTACGCCAGATGTTGCCTTACGAGCAACGCTATACATCACTAAAGAACCAATTACGCCCATCAATACAGACCACAACAAGGTGTCCATATTAAAAATGGAAAAATCAATGATTTTTTCCTGATGATGCGTAGACAAATGTCCGAGGTGATGAATGATGTACTCGGATGAGGTCGGTGCGTGCGTCGCGCCTTCTACCGCCAGTTCAGCCGCCATATCAATGCCTAATAAGTAAGACAGCAAGCATGGCAATCGTCATGACAATCTTGGTAAATTCCCCAAAAATAAACGTCATCGGGGTTAAGGCTTCGGGGCTGCGGGCGCTGTTGGCAATGCGCAGTGCGAATAAGCCATTCGGCAATACGCAACATAGCCCACCAAGCAACGACGACAAAAGTGCATTACCCCCGCCAATTAATCCAGCAACAGCAGCCACGCATAACGTAACCGCAAACTGAGTAAGGACTAAGCGCAGCATCAAACTAATTCAATAAATTCAGCGGCTCATGTGAGCAAAACGCTGAAATTTCTTGAGGAGCTGTGAGGGGGATTTGCATTCCAGAAAGCCGCAAGAGTATAAATAATTTCCACCGCGCAGTCAAACACATAGCTTGATTTATTGGCGCAAAATTAGCCGACTTCAAACCGCAGGCTGGCGCAGTCGCGCAATTATTCCATCTAACTGCTCTAGATCGCCAAAATCTATGATTAATTCGCCTTTTTTCCCAGATCCTTGTCGAATACTGACCTTGGTTGCTAGCGCATCTGACAACTCTTCTTCCAACCGAATTACATCGCGCGACTTCTCTTTGGCCGAGGAAGCGGGTTTTGCATCGCGCGCTGTGGTCGCTCGAACTACGAGTTTTTCAGCTTCCCGCACTGATAATTTTTGGGCAATGATTTGCGTCGCCAAAGTAATTTGCGTCGCTGAGTCTACCGCCAACAATGCGCGCGCATGTCCCATGTCGATATGATTTTCCATCAGCATGGTCTGCACCGGTTTACTTAAACTCATCAATCGCAAAAGATTAGAAACGGCACTGCGTGAACGACCCACTGCTTCCGCTGCGCGCTCATGAGTAAAATTAAAATCCTCAATCAAACGCTTAATACCCTGCGCTTCTTCCAGTGGATTTAAATCCTCGCGCTGCATATTTTCTATCAAGGCCATCGCGGCAGCAGCTTGATCATCTACATCTTTTACGATGACGGGAACTTCGGTTAATCCTGCTAACTTAGATGCACGAAAGCGTCTCTCGCCAGCGATGATTTCATAGTCCACACCAGCCGGTCCATTTTTTATAGGACGCACTAAGATGGCTTGCAACAATCCTTGCTGTCGAATGGATTCTGCTAGCTCATTAATTGCGCTCTGATCCATCTTGATACGCGGCTGATATTTACCCGCCTGTAATGCAGACAAAGGCAAAGTAGGTGGAGCACCACTAACAGTTGGCGCTTCTTCTATGAAGTCTGGTGAGCCGCCTAACAGCGCCTCTAATCCTCGACCTAGTCCTTTTTGTTTTTTCATCACTTTATTAAAACTTTCACGCTAAATTTTTTCTTGATTAATGCTTTGCTTAATTCTTAAGCCGCTGTATTTCGTATCCGTTGCACGAGTTCTTTACCAAACTCGACATAAGCCTGTGCGCCTTTGGCTGCTGCATCAAAATTCACACCGGGCACACCATAAGATGGCGCCTCTGCCAAACGCACATTGCGCGGAATAATAGACTTGAAAACAAAGCATCATGCGTGGGTCAAACATCACTCTCAATAAGCCAATGATTTTCAAATCTGGATTGAGTTTTGCGTGCACGATTTTGATGGTGTTAACTAAATCAGATAAGCCTTCTAATGCGTAGTATTCACATTGCATAGGAATGATCACACCATGTGCTGCACACAAACCATTCAAGGTCAGCATTGATAACGCAGGCGGACAATCTATCAATACAAAATCATAGTTATCAACCACCGATGCCAAGGCCGTTTTCAATCGTGATTCTCTATGATCTAGTTCAACCATTTCGACTTCAGCACCAGCCAAATCTCGGTTCGCAGGCAAGACATCAAACTTCCCAGATTCAGAAGCTAAACGCGCATCTTTTAATTCACCCATACCAAGTAGCACTTGATAAATTGAGCTTTTTAATTCTGCTTTATTGATACCCGCACCCATGGTTGCATTACCTTGCGGATCTAAGTCAACCAATAACACTCGC
>JBEDFH010000192.1:0-2843 GCA_041175265.1 Pseudomonadota bacterium
ATTAAGGCGGCAGCAAGCCCACATCACTTCCTCTCAGTCACTAAAGAGGGTCAATCTGCGATTGTATCGACTTCAGGTAATGAAGATTGCCATGTGATTTTACGTGGTGGGAAAACGCCAAATTACGACGCAAAAAATGTTGCCGAAGCCACTGCTGAATTAGCCGCTTCTGGTTTAACTCCAAAAGTCATGATTGATTGTTCACATGCCAACAGTTCAAAACAATACAAAGCACAATTAGATGTAGCTCAAAATATTGCTGAACAATTGAGCGCAGGTGATGAACACATTATTGGCGTAATGGTGGAATCGCATATTAATGAAGGGCGTCAGGATCACACGCCTGGCTGCACACTTGAATATGGAAAATCCATTACCGATCCATGTTTGGGCTGGGACGACACTTTAAAAATTCTGAATGTGCTTGCAGAAGGTGTTCGCGCCAGACGTAGAGTGCACGAAGACGACTTGCAAGATTAAGCAATCAACACCCTCAATAACAAAGCTCGCAATGCGAGCTTTTTTATTTCAACTTAAGTAACAATCCGTCCCGCGTCTATCATCAAAATATCATCCGTCAGATATTTAATTTCCGTCATGTCGTGACTCACATAAATCATCGGGATTTTAATTTCATCTTTAATCAATTTTAAAAATGGCAAAATTTGCTGTCTTAATCGCATATCTAAAGAAGATAAAGGCTCATCTAACAAAAGCAATTTTGGCGAGGAAAGCAAGGCACGTCCAAGTGCTACTCGCTGAATTTCTCCACCCGACAACTCATGTGGACGCCTGTCTAAAAAATCTGACAGCTCAAGCATCTCAACAATTTCATTAAGCTGAATCATACGGTCTTCTAAAGATAATAAATTCAAACCGTAAGTTAAATTATTTCTGATACTCAAATGTGGAAACAATCTTCCATCTTGAAACAGAGTACCAATCCGTCTTAAATGCGGTGCAAGATTTATTTTTTTTATACCATCAAATAAACAAACATCATCTAATAAGATACGACCTGAATCAGGCTTAATAAAACCACCAAGCAACCCAAGCAAAGTACTTTTACCGGATCCAGAAGGTCCAAACAATCCCGTCACGGGCGCCTCAATTTTTTGCTGCACATTCACAACAAAATCACCACGAGCAAAACGAATATGAATATCTAACATATTTAGATTCGCCCCATTTTCTTGGCCATTCTGCGTTCTAATAAATTGCTAACAATCAGTGCACTGAGCGCAATCAAAATACTAATCATCACCAAACGCATTGCAATCATATCGCCACCTGGCATTTGGGTATAAGTGTATATGGCTAGCGGCAATGTTCTCGTTTCACCTTCAATATTACCGACGAAAGTAATCGTTGCACCGAACTCACCAAGGCTGCGACTAAATGCCAAAATAAGACCTGTCACAATGCCAGGCACTGCAAGCGGCAATGTGATGGTAAAAAATACACGCCATGGACTGGCACCTAAAGACTGCGCGGCCATCTCCAACTTTCGATCTATTTGGCTCATCGCCAACCGAGTAGATCTAACCATCAATGGAAAACCCATAACCGCCGATGCGATTGCCGCACCGACCCAAGTAAAGGCAATTGTGATTCCAAACTCTTGCTTTAACCAATGTCCGATTAAACCCTGACTACCTAACAGCGAAGAATAAGTGGAATGTGAACCAAACCATCTAAAAGAGACTTTCCAAAAAACTCCTTTTTGGCCAATAACCATGCAACCAAAATAGCAGGAGCAGCAATCAGTATTGTGCAAAGAGCAGCAACCTTAACAGAAAGACTTAAGGCTTCAATTTCAGCATGACTTAATACAAAAAAAGTAGCATCTATCAATTGATCGCCTTACTGTTTAGGATGAACATTAAATCCGTATTTCTTGAAGATGCTCAGCGCTTCATCGGATTGTAAATAGCTTAAATAATGCTGAGTATTCGCTTTTGCATTAACCATCATTGCAACTGGATAAATCACGGGGCTATGTGTTGACTCTGGAAATGTACCGATTAAATCCACCTTGGTGGAAAAGTTTGAATCTGTTTCGTACACGATACCAGCATTACATTCTGCACGCTCTACAAATGCCAACGCACCCCTAACATCCTGTGTCCCAACAATTCTGGATTTAATGTCTGTCCACCAGCCAAGATTGGTTAATGCTTCTTTCGCATAAATACCTACAGGCACAGATTCAATATCCCCTGTACACAACCGGCCATCAAAGGCTTTTGAAAAATCAAAAGCCTTATCAAATTGAACGGCAAAAGATTTACCTTTAGGTGAAATTAAAACTAAGGAATTACCTAAAAGATTTTTTCTTGAGGATTTATTCATCAAAGATTTTTCTTGTAGATAATTCATCCACTTTAAATCTGCTGAAATAAATAGATCTGCTGGCGCACCGTTTTCAATTTGTTTAGCGAGCACAGAAGATGACGCAAAAGAATGAGCGATTTTCACACCTGTTTCTTTTTCGTACTTGGCACTCACTTCACTCAGTGCATTCGTTAAACTTGCCGCTGCAAATACAGTGATTTTAGTGTCTGCTAATGCATTTGATGAGAAGCCTATAGTTGTAAAAGCCATCACCATCGCAAACATCCATTTTAAAAAGATGTTCAACATCAATTTAAACTTTAGGGAGTGGATTGGCATAAGTAAAAGCATCAGAGAAAAACTCATCAGCTGGTAGACCTTGTATTTGGAAAGCTTGGTGAGCAATATCCACCATGCCCGGCGCACCGCAACAATAAACTTGATAAGCACTCAAATCTTCAAAATCATCTAGCACTGCCTGATGCACCAAACCTACGCGGCCTTGCCAT
>JBEDFH010000193.1:0-3125 GCA_041175265.1 Pseudomonadota bacterium
GTCTTAATTAAAGCATCAACACTGACGGCTTCATCTACCACGACTGCAATATCTCGACGCACAGGCGGGAATTTAGCCACTTCTGAATATTTAGCAATACTGCGTTGTTGCAATGGCGCCAAATCCATTTCAAACAGTACCGCGCCTTTTGGCAATTGGTAATGCTGCTGCCATTTAGGATGCAATTTACCAATCCAGCCAATAGAGCGGCCACGCACAATAATTTGAGCCGTTTGTCCTGGATGTAAAGCTGGATGTTGCGCGGCAACATATTCAGCACGACCACCAGTTAATGCATCCACATCCGCTTTAACATCATAAAAATCCACACTACGTGCCGCTTCAGCCCATTGCTCAGGCATAACATCACCGTAAGCAAGCCCTGAGATGCGCATAGTTTCTGTGAAGCATTCTTTCGCTTCTGCATAGCTGGCGCCAATTTCAAAAATGCGTACGCGATCTTGTTGGCGATTTAAGTTATATACCAAGGTATCTAACAAGCCGCCCCACAAACCTGAGCGCATGACGCTCATATTGCTAGCAATCGGGTTCTTAAGTTTAATTGGTTTAGGATTGCCTAATAACTCGGTTTCCCATGCCTCATCGACAAAGCTGTAATTCACAACTTCTTGATAGCCGTTTGCGACCAATACATCTTGTAATACAGCACGCGTTACCAAGCCTTCAGCATCTGGCAACATACGCAAATCAGCAATCGGCGCAATTGCTGGAATATTGTCATATCCATGCAAACGGGCAATTTCTTCGATTAAGTCTTCTTCACGGCTAATATCAAAACGATAACTAGGCGGCGATACTTCAAACACACCCGCTTTTTGCGTATAGGTAAATCCAAGTTGATCAAACAATTTAGCTACTAAACTCTCATCAAGCGTAATGCCTAAGATTGAGTTTAACTTAGCCATGCGCAATTCTGTTGGCACACGCTTAGGCAATACACCATTCACTTCAGTCACAGCGCCCGCTTGTCCACCACAAATCTCAAGCACTAGCGCTGTTGCACGCTCTAAAGCTTGAGCTGTATTACCGTAATCAACACCACGTTCAAAACGGTAAGATGAATCTGTACTAATACCAAAACGACGGCCTTTGCCCGCAATCGTATCTGGCGTAAAGAATGCGCTTTCTAAAAAGATATCAGTCGTTGCATCAGAAACGGCGGTTGATTGACCACCCATCACGCCCGCAAAAGCAATGGCACCGCTGTTATCAGCAATCACCAACATATCTTTATCTAACTTAACTTCTTGCTCATTGAGCAAGGTGATGGCTTCATCTTGGCTTGCCCAACGCACATTAATATCACCTTGCAACTTAGCTGCATCAAAAGCATGCATAGGCTGACCGAGTTCAAGTAATACGTAATTCGTGATATCAACAATCGCGCTAATACTACGGAGACCACTGCGCTCTAAACGACGCACCATCCACTCAGGTGTTGATGCTTTTGCATTCACACCTTTCACTAAACGACCGCAGTAACGTGCACAAGCCTTAGCATCGACAACGCTTACTTTTTTAATATCTTGATGTTGTGCGGATACCGCATCAAATTCAGGTAAATCTAAAGTCGCGCCAGTCAAAGCGGCCACTTCACGTGCAATACCAACAATACTTAAACATAAACAATCACTACGATTAGGCGTGAGTTTTAAAGTAAATAATTTATCATTCAAACCAAGATATTCACGAATATCCTGACCAACAGTCGCATTTGCTGGCAACTCTAATAAACCAGCACTTTCCGCAGCCAAGCCAAGTTCTGTTTCTGAACACATCATGCCAAATGATTCAACGCCACGGACTTTCGCTTGTTTAATTTCAAAGCCAGGCAATACAGCACCGACTAAAGCACACGGGGCTTTTAGACCAACACGGGCATTGCTTGCACCGCAAACAATTTGTAAAGGCTCAGCAGCGCCCACATTCACTTTTAATACTTGCAAACGATCCGCATCAGGATGTTTATCAGCACTGACAATCTCAGCGATCACTACTTTATTAAAGTCTGCGCCAACGCCAGCCAAGTCCTCAACTTCCAAACCAGCCATGGTTAATAAATGGCTCAGCGCATCGGTATCAATCGATGGATTGGTATATTGGCGTAACCACTGTTCAGAAAATTGCATGTCTATCGCCCAAACTGCTGCAAGAAGCGCAAATCATTATTAAAGAAATGACGTAAATCATTCACGCCATAGCGGAGCATCGTTAAACGCTCAACGCCTAACCCAAAAGCAAAACCGCGATATTTTTCAGCATCAATACCTACGTGTTTGAATACTTCAGGATGCACCATACCGCAACCGCCAATCTCCAACCAACCACCGTTCCAACTCATATCCATCTCAGCAGATGGCTCAGTAAATGGGAAGAAGGATGGACGGAATCGCACTTGCAAATCGTCACGCTCAAAAAAGCGTTGTAAGAAATCTTGTACCACGCCTTTTAAATTGGCGAAGCTTACATCTTCATCGACCCACAAACCTTCCACTTGGTGGAACATAGGTGAATGGGTTGCATCTGAGTCAACACGATACACACGGCCTGGCGCGATAATCTTGAGTGGCGGACCACTTTTATCTTTCATAGCATTTTGCATGTAATGCACTTGTACTGGTGATGTATGCGTACGCAATACATGGTCCAGTTTGCCATCTGCAGTATCCACATAAAATGTGTCATGCATGGCACGCGCTGGATGATTATCAGGAATATTCAACGCGGTAAAATTATAAAAATCCGATTCAATTTCTGGGCCTTCAGCCACATCAAAACCGATGGAATGGAATAGCTTTTCAATACGAGCCAGCGTCAATGAAACTGGATGCAAACCGCCCGCTTGTTGACCACGTGCAGGAAGCGTTACATCGAGCGTTTCGCTTGCCAATTGCAAGTTCTGCTCAGCCAATAAAATTGCATCACGACGGGCTTTAAGTGCCGCTTCAACCGCTTGCTTAACCACGTTAATCGCAGCACCCGCAGCAGGACGCTCTTCATTACTTAATTTACCCAAGCCTTTTAAAGCTTCAGTCAATGCGCCACTTTTACCCAAATAACGGGCTTTAGCGTTTTCCAAATCATTCACATTGGCACAAGCTGCG
>JBEDFH010000194.1:0-3109 GCA_041175265.1 Pseudomonadota bacterium
AAGAGCGGGAACGCACCGGATTAAGTAATTTAAAAGTTGAGTACAACAGCGTGCATGGTTTCTACATTGAGATTAGTCGGGCACAAGCTGAGAATGCTCCAGCTGAATATAGGCGCCGTCAAACACTTAAGAACGTAGAGCGTTTTATTACACCAGAGCTAAAGTCATTTGAAGATCAAGTGTTGTCTGCAAATGATCGAGCCTTAGCGCGTGAAAAGATGCTTTACGATTTAATTTTAGATCAATTGGCGCCAAGTATCGCAGCATTGCAACTCAATGCTGTCGCTGTTGCTCAATTAGACGTGTTGACCAGCTTTGCGGAGCGGGCCCAAGCTTTGAAATATGTCGCGCCAGAGTTTGTTGATGAAGATGGTTTAAATATTGTTGGTGGGCGTCATCCTGTCGTTGAGCAAATTGCCCAGCCTTTTATTGCTAACGATGTTGTGCTGTCGCCTTATCGACAAATGTTATTGATTACAGGGCCCAATATGGGCGGTAAATCGACTTTTATGCGTCAGACCGCTTTAATTGTTTTGTTGGCGCATTGTGGTTGTTTTGTCCCCGCTACTTCAGCAAAAATCGGACAGATTGATCGTATATTTACTCGAATAGGCGCATCTGATGACTTGGCTGGTGGCCGTTCTACATTTATGGTCGAAATGACAGAAACCGCCAATATTTTGAATAACGCGACTTCACAAAGTTTAGTGTTGCTAGATGAGATTGGTCGCGGCACTTCAACTTTTGATGGATTGAGTTTAGCTTGGGCATGTGCGAAACAGTTGCTAGAAAAAAATCGCAGTTACACACTTTTTGCAACTCATTATTTTGAATTAACCCGTTTAGTTGAAGAGTTTAAGCAGGTTGCTAATGTTCATCTAGATGCAGCTGAGCATGAAAATGGCATCGTGTTCTTACATCAAGTACAAGAGGGCGCTGCAAACCAAAGTTATGGGTTGCAAGTGGCTCAGTTAGCAGGAATTCCTAAAAGCGTAGTTGCTGCGGCAAAACGTAAATTAACGCAGCTTGAAAAACAAAATGTTGATGCTGGCCCGCAAGTTGATATGTTTGTCACACCAGAGTCACCAGAAATTCCTTTGCATGCGGTTGTGAGTGAGCTTGAGACCTTAGAGCCGGATGAGTTAACACCTAAGCAAGCATTGGAAGCACTCTATCGGTTGAAAACGATGATTTAAATATCGAACAAAATAAAAAAGCACCGAATTCGGTGCTTTTTTATTTTTAAGCTCAATCACAGTTTAGTGATGATGGCCACCTGCCCCATGAACGTGACCATGAGATACTTCTTCTTGGCCTGCTGAGCGAACGCCAGTTACTGTTGCCTTAAATACCACACGTTCACCTGCCCAAGGATGATTGCCATCAACCACCACCTTGCCATCTTCAATGTTTGTGATGGTGTATAAAATGACTTCGCCAGATCCGTCTTCACCTTCAAATTGCATCCCAACTTTTAGATCTTTGCTTGGAAATGCAGTTGCTGGTTCAATTTGAACAAGTTCTTCGTCATATTCGCCAAATGCATCTGCTGGCTCCAAGCCAATTTCAACAGTGTCGCCGATTGATTTGCCATGAAGTTCTTCTTCTACACGAGGAAAAAAATATTGTCGTAGCCACCGTGAAGGTAACTCACTGGTTCTGCGCTTGACTCAAGTACGTTGCCGTCGCCGTCGCGAAGTTCATATGTCATAGAAACTACAGTGTTCATGGCGATTTGCATGATGGGTTCTTTCAATTAAGCAATTTATAAAATAATCAGTAACTAAATTTTACCTGATTTATCGTTATTTATTGCAATGCGCTATCATACAAATATGAAAAAAACTCCCTCACCTAGCAGTACAGCCCCTAAAAACAAAGCGTTGACTTTGTTAGGCGGCATCAGCGCCGAAGAATTCTTAAAAGAATATTGGCAAAAAAAGCCATTGCTGGTTCGCAATGCGATTCCTGATTTTTCTGGCTTACTCAGTCCAGACGAATTGGCTGGATTAGCTTGTGAAGAAGATACACAGTCTAGGTTAATTTCTTTTAAGGCTAAGCATTGGAAAATGGAGCAGGGGCCTTTTAATGAGGACCGTTTTGCTCAATTGCATGAACAGGATTGGACGCTGTTAGTCCAAGAGCTTAATCATCATTTGCAAGAAGCTGCAGATTTATTGAAGCAATTTAATTTTATTCCACATGCGCGATTAGATGATTTGATGGTGAGCTATGCACCAGATGGCGGAGGTGTTGGCCCGCATTTTGACTCTTATGATGTATTTCTTTTACAGGGGCTTGGGCAGCGTTTGTGGCGTATTAGTGAGCAGGATGATTTGAGTTTAGTGGAAGGTGCGCCTTTACGTATCCTGAAGAACTTTAATACAGAGCAGGAATGGCTTTTATCTCCTGGGGATATGCTTTATTTGCCACCGCATGTTGCGCACTGGGGTATTGCCGTAGGTGATTGTATGACTTACTCCATCGGCTTTCGTGCGCCATCTGCACAAGAGTTTGGTGTTGAGTTTCTGAATTATTTACAAGAGCATAAAACTTTACTTGGACAGTACTGCGATCCTGATCTTAGTTTGCAGGATGCTCCCGCTGAGATTGGGCATTCAATGGTTTCTACAGTGCATCAAATGTTAGAAGGGTTGAAGTGGGGTGCTGAGGATGTTGCTGATTTTCTTGGTCGTTATTTAACGGAGCCCAAAGTCCATATATTGTTTGATGCACCTGACGAAATTAGTTTTACTCAGTTTAAAAAACAGATGATTCAGTTTGGTATTCAATTAAGTTTAAAGAGCCAAATGTTATTTACTAAAAAAGGCATTTATTTGAATGGTGAATGCGTAGAGGCTGAAAAGGGGGCAATTCTTTATCTTCAATTGCTTGCGAATGCTCGTCGTATTGAAAATGAGATTTGTCGCGAAATCGTTGATCAGCATGCTGAACTCTCAAATTTATTTTACCAGTGGTATGGAGATGGATATTTGAATATTTCTGATGAATAAATCAGCTGATTCATGCGTTAATTTGCTATTAAAATTGCTGATTAATGGCAAATCTTACAAAAACATTAATTTTTTTTAAAAAAACCTTCTAAATC
>JBEDFH010000195.1:0-2728 GCA_041175265.1 Pseudomonadota bacterium
CTTTAATCTCGTTAATCGCTTTAGATGGATTTAAACCTTTAGGACACACATCCACACAGTTCATAATGTTATGACAGCGGTATAAACGATATGGATCTTCTAAGTTCTCCAAACGCTCCTCTTGCGCTTGATCTCTACTATCCGAAATAAAACGATATGCCTGCATTAAACCAGCCGGGCCAACAAACTTATCTGGGTTCCACCAGAATGATGGGCAAGAGGCAGTACATGCACCACATAAAATACACTCATAAAGCCCATCTAACTTGGCTCTATCCTCAGGAGATTGCAATCGCTCAGTGGTTGGTGGTGTATCGTTATTAATGAGGTAAGGCTTAATTGAATTGTAATGTGCGAAAAACTGCTCCATATCAACAATCAAATCACGAATAACTGGAAGACCTGGCAATGGACGCAACACAACCGGCTGCTTAATTCCTTCTAGCGGAGTAACGCAAGCCAAACCATTTTTGCCATTAATATTCATTGCATCAGAACCACACACACCTTCACGACATGAACGACGTAAACTTAATGTGTCATCAAGCTCTTTGATTTGAATTAATGCATCCAGCAACATGCGTGTATCTGGAGCAAGCTCAATGTCATAATCCTGCATGTAAGGATCTTTATCAACATCCGGATTAAAGCGATAGATTGAAAATTTCATAGATATCCTTTGTCCCAATTAGTAAGTTCTTGCGACTAGCGGGAAGCTATCAACAGTGAGTGGTTTTAGACGCACAGGCTTGTAAGCAAGGCGGTTTTCTTGACTGTAGTGCAGTGAATGTTTAAGCCATTTTTCATCATCACGATTAGCAAAATCTTCACGGCAATGTGCACCACGACTTTCCTGGCGCGCTTCAGCAGCCACCATTGTTGCTTTGGCCACTTCGATCAAATTCTCTAACTCAAGCGCTTCAATACGTGCCGTATTAAATACCTGGCTCTTATCTTTAATCTCTAATGATTTAATGCGCTGTTCAACTTGCATGATTTCACGCACACCCTTACTCATCAGTTCAGGGAAGCGGAATACGCCACAATGCACTTGCATTGTTTTACGCATTGCATCACCGACTTCGGCAACATTCTCACCTGAAACTTGTGCATCCAATCTCGCTAAACGTGACTGTGTTAAATCAGCAAAGTCAGCCGGTAAAGGTTTGTGACTAGTATTGCTAACGGTCTTCACCGTATGGTTGCCCGCAGCGCGGCCAAACACCATCAAATCTAATAATGAGTTAGAACCTAAACGATTAGCACCATGCACAGACACACACGCACACTCACCAATTGCATACAAACCATTTACGACTTGATCGCCGTCTATCACTTGCCCATCAAGATTTGTTGGAATACCACCCATCATATAATGCACAGTTGGCACAATAGGAATCGGTGAGTAAACAGGGTCAACATTCGCAAATTTAATCGCAATATTACGAATACCTGGTAAACGACTATCAATCACTTTTTCAGACAAATGGTCAAGCTTAAGCAGAACAGCTTGACCGTCGATACCAACTCCACGACCTTCTTTGACTTCTGTCGCAATTGCACGTGAAACAACGTCACGACTCTCCATGAATCGTTCGCCCTGGCTATTTAACAAATAACCACCCTCTCCACGCGCACCTTCAGTAATCAGAACCCCCGATCCAGCAACGCCAGTTGGGTGAAATTGCCAAAACTCCATGTCCTGCAAAGGTAAGCCAGCACGTGCCGCCATTCCCAAGCCATCACCTGTATTAATAAAAGCATTGGTACTCGCTTGGAAAATACGCCCACCACCACCGGTTGCAAAAATAGTTGCTTTAGCATGAAGAGCGAAGACCTTGCCTGTCTCAATTTCCATCGCTGTCACGCCTAACACGTCACCCTCAGCATCACGAATTAAATCGAGCGCAAACCATTCAATTAAAAAATCAGTTTTCGCATAAACATTACGTTGATAAAGCGTGTGCAACATGGCATGACCTGTACGATCTGCTACTGCACAAGTACGTGCTACTGATTCAGCGCCGTATTTTTTTGACATCCCGCCAAATGGACGTTGGAAAATTTTTCCGTTCTCTAAACGATCAAATGGCATACCAAAATGCTCTAGCTCATAAATAGCTTCAGCAGCGTTCTTACACATAAACTCGATAGCATCCTGATCACCTAAATAATCTGAACCTTTAATCGTGTCATACATATGCCAATGCCAATTATCTTCACCCACGTTACCTAGCGAAGCAGCAATCCCACCTTGTGCAGCGACTGTATGAGAACGCGTTGGGAATACTTTTGAAAGTACTGCAACACTTAATCCACTGTCAGCCAATTGCAAAGCAGCACGTAATCCAGCGCCACCACCGCCAATCACAATCGCATCGTATTTCTTAATTTCCATTGCAGCCATGTTATGCCAAGCTCCAAATAATATAAGTCGCCCAAACAACATAAAACGCTAAAGCTGCACCAAATAGCATTTGCAGCTTAGCTCGTAGGCTTGTGTTGTGAACGTAATCCATCAAAATTTCTTTAACACCTAACCAAGCGTGGTAAATCAATGCCCATAAAAACAGTAAAGTGAGGGCTCTAAACGCCCAAGGGGTAAACCAAGCTCGCCAAGCGGCTGCACCAGACGCTGGTGTGTCAATAACGAAACGCACCAAAATAATGATGCTGTAAATCAACATGGTAATGGCCGTTGCACGCTGCCACGCCCAGTCACTAAACC